>CAIVXP010000211.1 GCA_903909905.1 Akkermansiaceae bacterium | reverse complement strand
TTGTTGCCGGCAATCATCGAGGCACACTACCAGTCACGCCCACTGGTTGCCATCACCGCCGACCGACCGGAAGTTTTTCGCCAATCGGGCGCGCCGCAGGCGATCGTCCAGCCGGGGATTTTTAGCTACTATGCCCATCGTAATAAAATTGAGGAATGGGACGGCAAAGGTCCGCTGCACCTGAACCCCGAACTCGGTGAGGATTTCAACCCCGGCGACGAAAATTTTGCCGATGCAACGCCCGCGGAATTCGAGCCCGCGAAGGACCGCCTCGATGTCGCGGCACTCGCTCGCTGGCTGCGCGACGACCTCTACCGCGGGCTTGTCGTGATGATTGGCAGCCTCGAACCCGAGGAGCACGAAGAGGTCTTCCATTTCTGCAGCGAACTAGGCGCGCCAGTCGTCGCCGAGGCCACCAGCGGCTTGAGAGAAGCGCTGCAAGCATTGGCGATTCACGATGAGGATCGCGTGCTGCGTGCCAATCCACCAGGCAAGGTGCTGCGGCTTGGCGGTGTGCCGAGCGGACGCTTTTGGCGCGATCTCGAGGACCTTTCTGAGGTTTCGGTGTGGTCGGTTTGCCGCAATGGCTTGCCCGGGCTTGCGCGAGCGAGCGAAGTCACGCGCGGACCGCTCAACCGCGTGATCCCGGCACTTGGTCCGATCGAATCCGCTGAGGATGCGCTCGATCTGCTACACCATTCGTCCGCACGCGCAGCCCGCATCGACGAATTGCTCGAACGCTTTCCCGACAGCGAACCGGCGCTTGTTCGCACCCTTTCAAACTACGCCTGCCTTGGCCGCGGACTCTTCCTCGGCAACAGCCTGCCGATCCGCGAATGGAATTCCTTCGCGCAATGGGCGCGCCCGATGCGCAACATCCGCGCCAATCGCGGAGCCAACGGCATCGATGGACAAATCAGCACCTGGCTCGGATGGACGGCCGACGATTCCGAAACATGGGCGCTCATCGGCGATCTCACCGCGCTCTACGATCTCGCCGCACCATTCGTGCTCGGTCAGATAAATCAAAGCGGATTGGTGCTGGCGGTCCTGCAAAACCATGGCGGCGGAATATTCAAAAATCTGCCGCGTCTCGCATCGATGAGCTCGCGCGCGGCCGAGTGCATGACCAATCCGCATCAGGCCGATCTCTCGGGCCTGGCCACACTCTGGGGCATGACCCATCTGCAAGTCCGCCGCGCCGACGATTTAGATGCCTTCGATCCAGACGGCAAAGTCACCTTGCTGGAAGTCGCGCCCGACCCCGAACAAACCGCGCAGTTCTGGAAGGAATGGGCCATGATCAAACACTGATGGATGCCAGCGAAACAGCGAAGGAAAAGCACGCGGCATCGGGTGCGACATGGCTGATCCGCATTTCGGAAATTTTCGCCGATCACGAATCGGAAATCATCGCTGGACTCGGCGCCCAAGCACTTCGCAAACTTGGCAGGGACTTTCATCTGATCCGTATCAAGCAGCCTGAAAGCATCCGCCACTCACCGCTCGCGCGCTACCTTCGTTGGAACATGCCGGTGCATCACAGCTGGCCGTGCAACCCGCGCGAGACCGATGGCTTCATCGAAAAAGCCGCGCAGGCATTGCTGCGAAAATTTGGCGAAAGCAAAGCACAGACGCTGATCTGCGGGCCGATCGATCCCGGTTCGCCAAAACGCTACGACCGCACCCTCGCCTCCAACCTGCGTGGCCGTGCGCTGCAGTTGTTTCCACGCGAGTGGTCGGAGATCAAAAATGCCGAACAACAAAATCCCAAAAAAGCATCGCTGTTTTGTTTGGTCGGCAAGGAAGGACTCTATGCCGGCCTACAATCACCGGCGCAATGCGATGGGTTTTTTCCCGGCGGCACCAAGTTCATCCCGCAAAATTCACCCGACACGATCAGCCGCGCCGGCGCGAAAATTGCCGAGGCCTTGCATCACCTCCAGCTCACGCGCAGGCCACCGCCAAGCGGCGCGCGCTGGCTCGAACTCGGCGCCAGCCCCGGCGGCATGACCACCGAGTTGCTCGCGAGGGATTACGAAGTCATCGCCGTCGATCGCGCGCCACTCGATGCGCGACTCAAAAACCGCAAAGGGCTCATGCCATTCGTCGCAGACGCCGCGGACTTCATGCCGCCACCGGGGCTCACCTTTGATGCGATGCTGTGCGACATGAATGGCGACGCGCGCGATGCGATGCGGCAGATTGCAAGACTGTCGAAAAACCTGCGACCGAGAGGCATCGTCATCTTCACCCTCAAGCTGCCGGGCATTTCATCGATCGATGAAACCACCACCCTCGAATCCGAAGTGA
>CAIVXP010000210.1 GCA_903909905.1 Akkermansiaceae bacterium | reverse complement strand
TTCAAGAACGGCACGAGCTCGTCGACGCCGAAGTCGGCAAGGACCTCGCCATGCCAATCCATGGTGGGGGCTTTTGACTGACCCGATAGCGCCACCATTTCGCGCATCGCCTCGGGGTTGCCAGAGACAATCACGATGCGTGTTTCAATGCCCTTGCGCGCGAGGTAATCGACAACTTCGTCGCACCACGGGCAGCCCGGCTTGATGTAGATAGTGGGAAGGTTCATGGGGGGAGTTTTAAGTTGTCAGTGTTTAGGTTCAAGTGGGAAGAGGAGTAACTTTTTAGTTATAAGCTCCGGGCGTCCCCGCCCACCGCCTTTAACATACAAGTTAATCGGGAGTTTCAAGAGAAGACAGAAGTCTTCGAGACAGAAAAAAGCTACATCAGAAGCCGCTTCCTCCAAAGTGTACGACAAGAGTGTCGCACCTCCCTAGCGCGAAGCGCTTCTTCATCCGCGATCCCACTCTTCTCTCCCATTCGTGTTCCTTCGCGTCCATTCGCGGTTCAAACTCTTCATTCTCTTCCACTTCGATGTTCGCCCCCCCAACAACTCTTAACACATAACCTCTAAGTCTTCCCCCTACTGATTGCGCAAAAAGCTTTCTTCGAAGGGTGGTTCGGCTTCGACGGTGCGGTCGACGGTGAGGATGGGTTGGAGGAGGCCTTCCTCCATGGGGAAATTCATGGTGCCGGCGACCTTGACCCATTGGTTTTCATCAATGGCGGGCAAGGGGTTGTTGCCGTATTCGAGCACGATCGGAATCGCGCGGCTATCGGCGGCACAGCATGACATAAGCAGGCGGTAGAGGCGCTTGCGGGTACCCTTCGAATTGCGGTTGCGTTCTTCGATGAGGCGCCCTTCGGTCTCGATTTTCAAACCGTCCATCGCCGTCTGCATTTCGCGATCGCCTGTGGCGAAGTAGAGTTCCAAGAGATTAAATTCGTAAAACCCATCGGCCGTATTGCGATGGCCTTTTTCGATTTCCTCGCGGGTGATGGCGGGCATGGCGGCGGAGAGAAATGACGCACTCATGTTTTGTGGCGCGTCGTAGAGCCCTTTGCGTGAGAGCGCGGCGGCAGAATACTCGTCCTTGGTCCAGGCGACTGAGACTGCGAGCGGCAGGACCATCAACATACATGCGAGCAGCGGATGGATATCGCTGCTTTCATGATCGTGGCAATGCGCATCATCGCCGTGATCATGACCGCAGCCCGCTTGCTGACCGGCGGTGAGCAAGTTGAAAAGTGCAAGCACCGCTAGGCCAAGTCCGCCGACCAATGCGATAAGGCGGAAGTCGGGCGCGAGGTATTTTGCGATCCGGCCACTGGCATGAAAGTACAACAGCGCCACACTCCACGAAAGGACGGCGAGCGAGAAAAGGATGCAGCGCAGTTTGGGATTCATCGGGCCTGGAAAAGCTGGTGTTGCCAAAAGATCGTGATGGCACCAATCGCCACAAAGAGTCCGATCGCGAGAAAGACGATGAAGCGCTTGCGCAGGACGGTTTGATAGAGAAACAGCAGTTTCACATCCATCATTGGGCCAAAGGTAAGGAAGGCGAGTTTCGCCCCCCATGAGAATTTGTCCAAGGTCGCCGCGATGAACGCGTCGGAGGTGCTGCAAAGACTCAGGATGAAGGCGAGTGCCATCAACGCGGCAGGTGCGGCGGT
>CAIVXP010000209.1 GCA_903909905.1 Akkermansiaceae bacterium | reverse complement strand
TACACCGACACCGAGCGCCGCGACCAGTGGCTCGGCGACCTCGGCTTCCGCTTCATCGGCGCCGGCGTTTCCGGTGGTGAGGAAGGCGCACGCAAGGGCCCATCGATCATGCCCGGCGGCCCGGCCTCGACCTGGGATGTGATGAAGCCGATCTTCGAAAGCATCTCCGCCAAGGTGGACGGCGAACCCTGCGTCACCCACATCGGTCCCGGCGGCGCGGGCCACTATGTGAAGATGATCCACAACGGCATCGAGTACGGCGACATGCAGTTGATTTGCGAAGCCTACAACATCTTCAAGGCCGCGGGCTTCAGCGCCGCCGAACTTGGCAGCGTCTTCAGCGATTGGTACGCAGGCGCTCTCGAGAGCTATCTGATTCAGATCACCGCCGAAATTTTCAAGCAGGTCGATGCGGAAACCGGCAAGCCGCTCGTCGATGTGATCCTCGACACCGCCGGCCAAAAAGGCACCGGCAAATGGACCATCATGAATGCGGTCGAAAACACCGTCGTCATCTCAACCATCAACGCCGCAGTCGAAGCCCGCATCCTTTCCTCGATGAAGGACCGCCGCGTCGCGGCCAGCAAGGAACTGCAAGGACCGAAGGCGGAAATCTCCGCGGAAAAGGCCGCACTCGTGAAAAAAGTCCACGATGCGCTCTACGCTTCGAAGATCATTTCCTACGCCCAAGGCCTCGACCTCATCACCACGATGAGCAAGGAAAAGAACTGGAATCTCGACCTCTCGAAGATCGCCGCCATCTGGCGCGGCGGCTGCATCATCCGCGCGCGCTTCCTCAACCGCATCACCGATGCCTACCGCGAAAACCCCGCGCTCGACAACCTGATGCTCGCTCCGTTCTTCAAGGAAGTCCTCAACACCTCACAGCAAAACTGGCGCGAAGTGGTCTCGATGGCCACCCTCGCCGGTATTCCGGTGCCCGCATTCAGCGCCTCGCTCGGTTACTACGACAGTTATCGTAGTTCCGTGCTGCCCGCCAACCTGCTGCAAGCACAGCGCGATTTCTTCGGCGCCCACACCTACGAACGCACCGACAAACCGCGCGGCGAGATGTTCCACACCGATTGGCCGGAAGTCATTGGGTGAGCCCTCATCGCAGGGCCGCAAGGCCCTGACGAGCCCGCCCACCGTCGCAGGCGACCCCACCAAGCCCGTTTCGGCCCGTTTTTTTACGCAAACCCTTGCCATGCGGCGGGTGGTGGTTTACTTCCGCCCGCCTATGGCAACCTATCGCGTGCTGGTTTCGGACCCGATCTCGGAAAAGGGCGTGGACGCCCTTCGCAACGCCCCGGGAATTTCCGTCGATGTCAACACCGGCCTCAAGCCGGAGGAACTTCTCAAGATCATCGGCGACTACCATGGTCTCGTGGTTCGCTCGCAAACAAAGGTGACCCCGGAAGTTTTTGCCGCCGCCACCAACCTCAAGGTCATCGGCCGCGCCGGTGTTGGCGTTGACAACATCGACCGCGCCGCCGCCACCGATCACGGCGTGGTGGTGATGAACACCCCAAGCGGCAACACGATTTCTACCGCCGAGCATGCGTTTACATTGATGCTCTCGCTGGCCCGCAACATCCCGCAGGCCCACGCCTCGATCATCGCCGGCAAGTGGGATCGCAAGTCCTTCGAAGGCGTCGAACTCAACGGCAAGCGCCTCGCCATCCTCGGCATGGGCCGCATCGGCACCGAGTTCGCCAAACGCGCGCAAGCCTTCGGCATGACCGTTGCCGCCTACGACCCCTTCCTCACCGCCGCCCGCGCGCAATCGCTCAAAGTCGATCTCGCACAGAGCGCCGAAGAAGCCCTCAGCGGTGCGGATGTCGTCACCCTCCACATCCCGCTCACACCGGAAACGAAACACATTCTCAACGCGCAAAGCCTCGCCCGCATGAACCGCGGCGCATTGGTCATCAACTGCGCCCGCGGCGGACTCGTCGATGAAGCCGCCGCCAAGGCCCACCTCGACTCCGGCCACCTTGCCGGCATCGCGCTCGATGTCTTCGAAGTCGAACCCCCACCCGCCGACTTCGCCCTGCTCGGCACGAAAAAATGCGTCTTCACGCCACACCTCGGAGCCTCGACCGCCGAGGCGCAGGAAAATGTCGGCATCGAAGTTGCCCATCAGGTGAAGGACTTCCTCGTCACCGGCGAAATCCGCAACGCGGTCAACATGCCCAACCTCGACAGCCGCACGCTCGAAAGCGTTGGACCCTACCTCGACCTCGCCAACTCGCTCGGCAGACTTGTTTCCAAAATCGCTCCCGCCCAGTGCGACTCGATCCGCGTTTCCTATCTCGGCGCCGTTTCGGAACTCGACACCGAGCTGATCACGCGCATGACCCTCACCGGTTACCTGTCCGCCGCGCACAACGACGCACAGGTCAACCTCGTCAACGCACCCGCCGTCGCAAAAGCCCTCGGCCTGCAAATCACCGAATCGACCGTCGCGCTCGCCACCAACTGCACCGAACTGATCGAAGTCTCGGCCATCAAGGGCAACGAAGTCTGCACCGTCGCGGGTACTTTCTACGGAAAGTCCGCCCGCATCGTTCATATCGCGGGCCACAATGTGGAAACCAATCCCAAGGGCCGTTTGCTCTTCGTCGAAAACGACGACCGCCCCGGCATTGTCGGCCTGATCGGTACCAGCCTCGGCAGCGCCTCGGTCAATATCGCCAACATGGCCCTGAGCCGCTCGGCCGAAACCGGCCGAGCCGTCACCGTCATCGAGGTCGATACCGAGCCACCCGCCAGCTTGCTCGAAACCCTGCGCGGCACCCCCGGTATCATCCGCGTGCTCAGCTTTGAGCTGTAAAAATCCGCCCGGCCAACGGCTGATTTCGCCAAAGTTTCAAGTTGCGAGCCGATCCGCGTTCATTTAAACTCATCTCCGCATGAAAAAACTCTTCGTCATCGCCGGTGCTCTTGCCGCCCTCAGCGGATTGGTCTGCGCCGACATCCAGGCTCCTCCGGGATCGACCTACACCTCGACCCGCAAGCTCGGCCGCGCCCTGAGCAATATCCTCTACGGCTTCATGGAAATCCCTGAGCAAGTCGTTCGCAAGAACGAGGCTTACGGACGCAAAGCCGGCTACACCTACGGCGCCGTCGATGGTTCACACCGCGCACTGCGCCGCCTTGGCTATGGTTTCTACGAACTCTTCACCTTCACCTGCCCGACCTATCGCGGCACCTTCAAGCCCCCCTACGAACGCTGTGGAGAAGACAACCGCATCGAAATGAATGTGCACGACGGCCTCTCGGAATTCCCCCCCGAACTCGGCTTCGAAACCTACTTCGACCACTCCAGAACCCAGAAGTACTGAGCCGGTCACTAG
>CAIVXP010000208.1 GCA_903909905.1 Akkermansiaceae bacterium | reverse complement strand
TTGCCTGCGAGCACTTGCTGGAGCTTGCCGGCACTTCCCCATGTGGCCTCATCGAGCGCGATCGGTCGCACATACTGAGAATGGCAGTTGATGCACCCTTCCGCCACATACACCGCACGACCTCGCTCGACCGGTGTCGGCGCGATTTCCGCAGCAGTTTTGGCACGACCTGCAATCAACGCTGGCATGACAACCAACGCGACCATGAACCAGTTACGCCAACGCAGCGCTTTGGAAAAACCTGTGGCAAGCCACACGCAAATGCCGGCGATGACGATGAACATGACCGGCACACGCTGCAATTCGCCAGCCATCGCGATACCATTGGCCGAACCAAACCATCCGGCGACCGAAAAAATCCACGCTGCTCGCCATGCCGCTGCACGCGCAACATTCGCACCCGAGAACCAACCCGGCACCGCCACCAGCATCGCCGAATACAGCGACACACCGAGTGGATAAAGCCAACCCGCGACGCTGCGACCATCAGGCGAATTCACCAGCAACGCCGCCAGCGCCAGCAAAGCCCACGCACTAAGCATGAGCCCACGCCCCGAGGATTTTTTCATCCACCACCCGGCAAGCAAAGCCCCGCCAAGATGCAACGCAGCGTTGCGCCATAACAAGGCCTCGCCCCATGTCGATTCTTTCAAATCATGCGTGTGCTGAATGATGAAAAATGCCGACGAGTCGAGCCACACGAGTGCGGTGAGTCCCAACAAAGCCGCAATCAATGGCAGCGCCTCATGACTCGGCGACGACCAATCGTCTGTTACAGCTTCTCCATCAGGCGGCACCGCAAGACATGCGATCATGGCGAAGCCCGCCGCAAAAAACGATTGATTCACCGCGCCCGACATGAAGACCGGCGGCAGATTGCAAATTGCATAACCAAGCCCAACGCCGATACCCACACCCATGAGTCCGCACCAGCGTCGAAGCATGGCGGCGAGGTTGACCGTGATCATCCCCAATGCCCCACCAGTAAGCAGCGCCGAAACCCAAAAACCTTCAGGCACGGATCGCGCAAAAGGGCTCGATGCCGCGACCAACGCTGCGGCGATCAATGCGATGCGCAGTGACGACACACTGGGTCCGCGCTTGGCCGCAAGAAACCCCGCAGCAATTCCCGAAAGCGCCATGGTGCCAAGCACCAACTTCTCTTTCATACTGGAAACAGCGGCACCGCGCATCAGTTCGACGAACGCAAACTGAGCAAAGATCAGGAAATATCCATAGACCCCCGCAATCACCAAGACCGCACGCATGGAAAGCATCGTCATGCGCCACCTCCAATCCTTCGCCGCCACAAGACTACAAACTGCACCAAGGCCACAAAGCCATCGCATGCGGCAACGCCAAGCCAATTCGCAGGCATCGATCCGGCAAGCACCTTGCCAATGAGAAACACGGCGATCACCGACCTCACCAGACCCGTAATTTTCCAAACCACCGGCATCGATTCGCGCGACAGCGCCCAGGCATAACTCAAGCCTACCGCAAAAACGAAAGCGCCCACCCAGTTCACAAAATCCATCGCCGCCTCATCGACGCTGATGCCAAAGACGGAAAACACCAGACCCGGCGCAAAGATCAAAACCAAGCCGGTGCAAAGATCCATCAGCCCGACCCCTGCACTCCACATGATGTCCCAATTTCTCTTATTCATGATCCTGATTCCAATCGAGCCACCACTTCACAGATATCAACCACATCACCAATCCACAACCCGCACGAATACCCCACCCGATCTCACGCCACAGCGGTGCTTCAAGCATCCAAGACCACCCGCCACCTTCGAGCCAGCCGGATATTTTAAGTGCGATTACCATGCCAAGCACGGACATGTTCCAAATCAACACCGACCACCTCGAGCCAACACAGGAACCGGTAAGCAGGCCCATCAGCAACATGCAAAACGACGAGGTGAATCCCGCCATCGCCAGATGCGAGTGACCGACCAAGGCTTGTGTGAATTTCACGCGATCAAGCACGCCCGGCTGATACATCAGCCATCCGCTCAGCACGAGCAGACCCCACCATGCGATCATCGCGTGCCTCCAACTTTTTGATGATGCCGGCCAATCATAGCCCGACCAATCGCGCGGAATGATCCACACCCATGGCAACAGCATCGCCATCGATATCAATTGGCACACATCGCGATGCGTGCCACCGATGTGTTCGAAAATGAAAAATGCCAGCCACGAAACACCAAAGTAAATCCACAGCCATGAGCCCCTGATGCCATGACCCGCCAAGCGCGCGACGCGCGGCATCGCCAGCATCAAGCCCACCACGATCAACGACGAACCCAGCAGACTCGCACCCGTCGGGCCACCAGTGCTTCGATCGACCGGCGGATAGACTGCAGGCGACGAAGCAAACCACAACGAAACGGGCACCATGCCCAATGACATCAGGACCACCAGCAATCCCATGCGCCATTTGCCATCCCATGTGGACTGATTCCTCTTCCACGCCGCCACCAGCACGATCCACAAAATCACCTGTGCGATGAGAAACGAGACCAAGGCGCCACTGGTCCAATCGAGGAAAATTTTTCCCGAGGTCATACCTAAGAGCCATGAGACCGCACCAACCACCAAGGCCGCCGACCATGCCCACAACGCGGCGCTAGCCCATGAGCGAATGGATTCGGCATCGGCTTTGTACAATCGGAACAACCACGCGATGAGCGGCAGCGAGGTCCACCCGTAGAGTTGCAGATTCAAATGCACCGGCACCCAGCGACCATAGGACCACTCGCTGTGATTGAGCGCCGGAAACCACAGCATCAAGGCCAGCCACAAACCCATACCATTTGCCACGGCCAACCATGCCAGCGCATGACCACAGGCATCACGCACCGGATCATCGCCGCACTTGCTCATGACCCCACGCCCTCCCCGGCAATCTTGCCATCACGAATCCGGATCATCCGGTCGCAGCGCTCGGCAATCGCCGGATCGTGCGTCGCAATGATCAGTGTCCTGCCACCCGCGCGCGCAAGGTCGAGCAGAAGTCCGAAAACTTTTTCTCGATTGCTTTCATCCAGCGCACCAGTGGGTTCATCACAAAGCAAAAGCCGCGGATCATTAATCAACGCGCGCACTAAGGCACCGCGTTGGCGCTCACCACCGGATAGCTCGCGCACGCGCTGGCCAAGTCGATGATCAATGCCGGTCGCTATCGCGAGTTTGTTGAGACGCTTGATCCCTGCGTTGCGATCACCGCGCGCAGCCACTACCGGGACAAGGCAATTTTCGCGGAGCGTCAGATCGGGCATCAGGTGATGCAGCTGGAACACATACCCGATGTGATGCCGCAGCAGACCGATGCGCGTTGACTCGTCGCCGACCACGCGCCCATCCACCAACACTTCGCCGCTTTCGACAGGCTCCAGGCCGGAAATTACATTGAGCAAGGTCGACTTGCCGCAGCCCGAAGAACCCAGCAAGGCCACCACCTCGCCGTGCGCGACTTCGATGCTGATGCCTCTCAACACCTCGATCCTTCCGCGGTCGAAGCTCTTCCACGCATCACGCACAATCACATGCAGCGCCGGTTTTGTTTCGTCGGTTTTCATTCAAATCTCAGGGCACTTGCCGGATCAAGCCGCGCGGCCACCCATGCCGGATAAAGTGTTCCCGCGAGCGCCGTGATCATCGCCAGCGCCGCCGCCCCCGCGAGCTCGACCCAGCCGACTGTTGGCTCGATGTAACCCTGAAGTTGTGGCACCTCCCGCAGGACCCGCAAGCCAGCCGAACTCAACAACCATCCGGCCGCGATGCCCATGAGTGAAATCAAAATCGATTCGCCAAAAATCATCCACGCCACCTGACCTCGTGAAAATCCACAAACCCTTGCAATCGCGAGCTCACGAATGCGGCCGAAAACCGAGAGGATCATCGTGTTGGTGACACTCAATCCACCCAACAAAAACGCACAACCACCCACCACCCACGCGGTGGTTTTCATGATTCGAAACTGCGAATAACTGCGGCTGAATTCTTCGTTTTCCAAAGCCGTCATGCGCGGGAAGTTGGCGCTGACCCAATCCTTCACTTCGGAAGTTTTCGCACCGTCAGCCAAAGCCACCGTCACCACCGAACAAACCCCATCCTTGTGAAACGCCCGCTGGCATTCGGCTAGCGGCATAAACACGCCGCCATTTTCAAATCCATTCTCCATGCGGACAACCCCGACCACCGGCCAGTCCTCCTGACCCAGCGTCACCGTGCCACCGACCTTAGCATTGAGGAAATCCGCGGCCCTCTCACCCAGCACCACCCCGCGCGCATCGTCGCGGAAATCCCCAGCACCGCCACTGATCCAGTCGGCTCCGTCAAACCGTGGATCATCGGCGGAGATGCCGAAGCAGGTTACCACCGGCCTCCCCGGCGCGGCAATGATCGCAAACAACACCGGCCGCGCGGCCTTGACAAATGATTGCTCGCGAAGTTTTTGCGCCAATTCCACCGGCACATTGCTGAAGAACAAATCCGAAACATTTTTCTCAAACACCAACAGCTCCGAATCATTGCGCAAAATGCGCTCAAACATCCTCACTGCCCCGCCAAGCAGACCAACGACGCTCAACATCGTTGCGACACCCAACGCGATGCCGACCATACCGATCAGCGTGCGCACGCGGTGGCGGCGCAGGTTGGTGAAAATCATTCGCCAAAGACTCATGCAGTCATCCGTGTCTATGGCCCATCAGACCGCATTCATGATCACCGGCGATCCGAGAAGATCGGTGCGCACCGGCAAGGTTACACGCAGCGGAGCAAGCATGCCCCAACGCTCATGCGAACCTGGCAAAGCCGATTGCATGCGATCTCCAAGCCTGCGCAGACGGCTGAAGCGACGCAGCGTCGCTTGAAAACCCTCGGCCATGATCAGGTTCGGCCGACCCAAGGTCTGGTCACGCGACGCGGTCTTGCCAGTTTCCTCTTCGGCTCCCAGCACATCTTTCAAATCATCCGCGGCCTGATACGCCAGGCCCCTCATCAAACCGATACGATTGAGCAATTGAATTTCGCGATCCGCGCCATTGCCCACCAAAGCCGGTAGCACCAGCGTCAGACGCAGCAAATCGCCAGTCTTGCGCGCGGCGACCTCCGTGACATCGGCCACCGAAGAGGCATTGCCCGCACCTCTCAAGTCCATGGCCTGACCACCGATCACGCCGTGCACGCCAAGGCACTCGTCGACCAAGTCACCTGCCTGCTGCATGCGCTCGCCGGACTGCGCCTGCGAAATCCCCTGCCAAAGCATCGAATACCCGCGATTCACCAACGCCAGCGCCGCAAGTATCGCGATGGTTTCACCTTGCACCACATGCAAGCAAGGCGCACCACGCCGCATCCGCGCATCGTCCATCGCGGGAAGGTCATCAAAGACCAACGAAGCGGTATGCAGGTACTCAATCCCACACGCAATCGCCTTTGCCGCTTCATCGATCACGCCCATTTCAAGGCCGATCAAATAGGCGGTGACCGCACGCACGAGCGAACCCGAACGCGACAACACATGTGTCAGCCCCTGTGCCAAATGCGGCTCGATTTTTTCCATCGACCCAAACCCGTTGGCAAAGCACTCGGCCATCACCGACTTCGCCCATTCCAACCGCCTCTGCCACCATGCCTCGGGAGTCATTGATCAGGTATTTCTGTGAAATTTTTTTGCTAGAAACTCAGTTGACTTTTCCAACCACATGGAAACGCACGACCAACTGCGGATCGACCGTCATCACCGCCATAGCTCGAATGAGCGGAAGATCGAAATTGCGATAATCCATCGACACCTTGCCATCGATGGTCACCCACTCTCCGTCCTTCTTGGCGGTGTAGGGAAATGAAACGCTCTTGGAAACCCCGTGAATAGTGAGGGTGCCCGTACCATGCTGAACAGCCTTCTCATCGGTCCATGCCTTGTCGAGTTTGAAGGAACCCTTCTCGTCGTTGCTGCCTAACCACTTCAGCATCTCGGCATCGCGCTTGGCATCATCGGTATCAAGGTCCTTGAACTTCCATTTCAACTCAAACGACTTGGGATCGAGCGAAACCGCATCACCCTCGACATCGACCTCGTAGGACTTGAGGTTGCCTGTGAAGCGGTGGCCCGTCGCTTTGGCATCCACTTGGATCCGACTGCGGGACTTGTCGACCTCGAGGTTTGCGGCGTCTGCCTCATGAACTGCAAGCACCAGCGACAACATGGATAACGCAAAAAACTTTTTCATAACTCCGTAAGCCGACGCTATCGCCGGCCCATCGCGAATCAAGCTGTCATCTGCAGAGATGCAATAATTTCAAGCTGTTGAGAATGAGTATCAAAAGCGTGTATTCAACTTGCATATCAGGGCTCCGATGTATTGGATCGCATCAACATGAAAAACATCATGAATTCCATTTCGCACCACCTCATCAAATATTTTTCCTGCCTGATCATCTCGCTGTATGCCGCTGCATTCGCCGCGCCCTGCGAAGTCGGCAAAGCTCTTGCACCCTTCTCGGCCAAGGATCAGCACGATCAGCCCTTCGAATTCAAATCCGCATCGCTGCGTTACCTCTTAGTGAGCCACGACATGGACACCGGCAAACGCGCGAATGCTGCGCTGCACGCTGCCGGTGCTGACTACTTACCTGGCAAACGCGCGGCTTACCTCGCCAACATCCACGGCATGCCCGGCATCGGACGCGTCTTCGCATTGCCAAAAATGCGCAAGTACTGCCACCGCATCATCCTCGGCGACGACGCGGAATTGATCACCCGCTTTCCCGAACAAACCGGCAAAGTCACAGTACTCGCCCTCGATGGCGACAAGGTCACTGCCATCCACTTCTGGACTCCCGAGTCCGAGCCGATCGATTCAGTGCTGAAGTAAAAACCGAAGAAATTACTTCTTCGGCTCCTCTTTTTTCGGCGCAACCTCTTTCGCAGCCTCTTCCTTCGGCGCGATTTTCTTGAGGTATTTCTCGGGGTTCCTGTTGAACTTCGCAACGCAGGGCTTGCAGCAGAACTTCACCTCCTGACCATTGTGCACGATGGTGACCGGTTTTCCCATCGATCCCAGCTTGTTGTCGCTGACGATGCAGACATCGGACGGATAAGGCTTCACTTCGGCAGCGGATGCTGCGCATATGGCAAGTGCAGCGATGATGAATGTGGCGATTTTCGTTTTCATGATGTTTATACCTTTCTATGTAAGCTACTCGCTAAAACCGTTTTTCCATCCTAAAGCATTTCAGCCAAATCCCCTGTCGCAAGTGCGCGCTTTTGCTTAGCTGCAATCAGAAACGAAAACCAAGCCCCGCACCAAAGCCATGCTCTGAGTGATATTGCGTGACGAGCGAGAACCGTTTGCTGAGCAAGTACTCAGCCCCGGTGGTCCATTCCCACAGGCTACCGCTGTCATATTGCAACCCAGCAAACCATGAAATCCGGTCGGTGAGCTGAAGTGACTTTTCAAGGCCCACCCGCACATCGCCCTCGCTGTCGATCTGCAGAGTGCTGTGAACCAGATAAGGCAAGCGGTATTCGATACCCCCGAATGCCCGGTCTTTCTCATCCTCACGATTGGTGAAACGCCAACCGAGCAGCGTCGCCAAATCAGGGTTGATCACCCTACGCCAAGCCACATCTGCCTCGTAGTCAAATTCATGATCATGCCCATCCTCATCATGGTGGTGAATGCCCACATCCCAACTGCCATAAAAATCGTTATGAGCATTCATCAGCGTCAACATTCCCATGCTCATGTGGTTTTGCACCGAACCATCGGCCATGAAAAAAAACGGATCGCGGGCATGCTCTCCAAGATTCGGGCGATGATCCGCCCCTTGCTCCTCATACGAAAACACCCGCGCCATGCCGGAATGCATGTGGTACAGCAAATGGCAATGAAACAACCAGTCGCCCTGCTCGTCGGCTTCAAACTCAATCGTTCTTTTACCCATCGGCGGCACATCGACCGTGTGCTTGAGCGGAGCTTCATTTCCCTGACCCTCAACCACCCGGAAAAAATGACCATGCAGGTGCAGCGGATGATGCATCATTGAGTCGTTGATCAATTCAAGCCGCAGCACCTCGCCGCGCTTGATCTTGATCACCCCATCCTCGGCCATGGTCTTGCCATTGAATGACCATACATAGCGCGTCATGTCGCCGCTGAGCCGAAGCTCGATCGTGCGGCGCGGCAATGAAGCATCAAATGCGGTCGACTCTACCGCGCGCATCCGGCGATAGGGCGAAAGCGGGCGCTCCTCATTGCCAGTCGCTTCCTCCTCGTCCATGGCCGCCATCAGATGCGCATCCATGTTGTAAAGCTCCGGCTTTGGAACCTCCGGCGCGGGATGCGACATGCCGCTGCCAATCCACATTGACGCGTGACCCGTGCCATCCTGCGAAGTCGCACGAATTTCCCATCTGCCACTTTGCGGCACCCTTACCACCACATCGTAAGTCTCGGCCATGCCGATCAGCAATCGCTTGATTTGAAATGGTTTCACATCCTTACCATCGGACGCGACCAGCGTCGTCGGCCCCGTCGCCGATTGCAGGTAAAAATAAGTCGCCGCTCCGGCGTTGATGAAACGCAGCCTAATCCTCTCTCCAGGTTTTCCACCGAGATCAATCGATCTTTGCCCGTTCGCCAAAAATGCATCGTAGGCGACATCCGAGACATCCATCGCCGGCATGCGCGATCGCTCGCGATCCCAAAAGTCCGCCAAGGATCCGGCCTTGGCCGCGCCCAGCACACTTTGCATCGCACCTTTTTTGAAAGCGTACCAATCGCTGCCACGCATCAACGAGCGCATGACCTCATGCGGATTTTCACGCGTCCAATCCGACAATACGATGACATGATCGCGCGCGGTTTTCACGCGCTCGCCATTTTTGGGCTCGATCACAATCGATCCATACACGCCACTCTGCTCCTGCAGGTCGGTGTGGCTATGATACCAATACGTGCCGGCCTGCCTGAGAGGAAATTCAAAGACCCGCGTCTCGCCCGGCTTGATCGGCGGCGTGGTGACATCCGGCACGCCATCCTGCGAATTCGGTACGAGCAAGCCATGCCAGTGGATCGATGTCTATTCGCGCTTGAGCAAATTTTTCACGCGAATCCGCGCGGTGTCGCCTTCGCGAAATCGCAAAGTCGGCCCAGGTATGCCGCCATTGAGAGTCAAGGCTCGTGAAGCCTTCATTCCAGATTCCGGTGACCAACGCGCCTCGGCAACCTGCAAGTCGTATTCGACGACCTTGGCGTGTGCATTCGAAAAGCCAAGCAGGACGAGCCCCGCAAAATGGCCGAATCGCGAATGCCAAATGCCGATTCGGATCATGCGGTTAGCAAAATTCCACCTCAATGCTTTGTCAAATTTTCATACGCGGCAGATTTGCTTGAAATATTCACTAGGCGCGGCACGGTATACATACAAGCTCATGAACGAAACTCGCATTCCTTCCAAAGGCCTCGTGCAGGCCACTCATTTGGTTTATGCATTGCATGCGGTGAGCCTTGTGCTCGGTGCCTTCGGTGCCGCTTCAGTGATCGGCAGTTTTCTCTTCGGTTGGCCGTCGATCATTGCGGTCATCATCAATTATGTGAAACGCTCCGAAGCGCGCGGCACATGGCTCGAGCCACACTTCAAGTGGCAGATTCAGACCTTTTGGTACTCGCTCTTGTGGGCCTGCCTTGTCGGCATGGTGTCGCTCGTTCTGATGATCGTGCTCGTCGGCTTCGCCACATGGATCATCGGATTTCTCATTCTTGCCATCTGGGCAATCTATCGCATCGCCCGCGGTTGGTTGGCACTCAATGAAGGAAAGCCACCTCTGCCGGATATGAGATAGCTCATCCACATCGCTAGGTTGATGCGGCCTCACAACGCCGCAATCATCTCTCCGTGCGCCAATGTAGGCAGGATGCACGCGCTCCTTTTGTTCATTCGTGGATCACAGCCTCCGCATTCGCAGCGGACCTTTCGGAGAAAGGCCCTTGCCTTCTCGCGTAGACTTGAGCGGATCGCGATGGGCTATACACGCGCATGATGCCATCCTCATCGGCAGGGAAGTTGATCGATGGATCAAGCCTGCCATGCCCACCGATTTCATTGAGGTCGGTATCGAGCAACAGCTCATGCACATTGCCTTTACCGACATGCACCGGATAAGCGAATGGCGATTCGCTGACTGAGAAGTTGAAAACGAAAATCAGGTTCGCTCGCTCTGCGACGAGAATTTTTTTAGCGTGATCGATGTACAAACAACGTGCAGGTGCAGCATCCAAGAGTTGTTTGCGAGATGCAAGCTGCATGAGTTCGCGGTCGAAATCCGCGAGCCAGCGATATTTCAGAGCAGGATCGTCGACCAATGACCACTGGCGGCGGCAGTAATGATACGACCAATTATTGCCCTCACGCGGGAAATCCAGCCACTCGGGATGACCAAACTCGTTGCCCATGAAATTGAGCCAACCCTCGCCACCGATTGTCATCGTGAAAAGGCGGATCATCTTGTGCAGCGCGATGCCTCGCTCGATGACCGGATGCGGATCATCAATTGCCATGTGCCAGTACATTTCCTGATCCATCAAGCGAAAAGCCAAGGTCTTGTCGCCGACAAGGGCTTGGTCGTGGCTCTCGGCATAGGCGATGTTTGCCTCGCCCGGCCTGCGATTGGCGAGCACGCTCCACAATTCACCAAGATCCCAATCCTCATCACGGCGGTGCTTGAGCAGCTTGATCCAATAATCGGGAATGCCCATCGCCAAGCGGTGCGTGAAGCCGACGCCACCTTCATCGATCGGCCGGCACAGCCCCGGCATGCCCGACATGTCCTCAGCGACAAGCAAGGCATCGGGCCTCAGCTCGCGCGCAAGCCGCGTGGCAAGCTGCAGGTAAAGGATCGCATCCTCATCGGCATCGTCGCCGAAGTAATCATCGTAGGATCCAAATGATCGATTGCCACGCGAGTGGTAGAGCATCGAGGTGACCCCATCGAAGCGAAATCCATCGAAGCGGAATTCCTCAAGCCAGTAGCGGATGTTGGAAAGCAGGAAATGCCGCACTTCCGGCCGGCCGTAATCAAAGCACTTTGAATCCCAGGACGGATGATCACCAAGAGCTCCGGCGTGAAAATACTGGTGACCCGAGCCATCGAAGTCGTTGAGCCCCTCGGCTGTATTCTTGACCGCGTGCGAGTGAACGATGTCGAGCAATACCGCAATACCCAGACCATGCGCGGTGTCGATGAGATGTTTCAAATCATCGGGCGTTCCAAAACGCGAACACGGCGCGAAAAAAGAGGATACATGATAACCAAACGACCCGTAATACGGATGCTCCTGCACCGCCATCAGTTGCACAGTGTTGTATCCCGCGGCCGCAACACGCGGCAGCACGCATTCGGCGAATTCGCGATAACCATGCACTCGCGGCTCTTCACCAGCCATGCCGACATGCGCCTCATAGATGAGCGGGACTTTGACGGTCACCGTTTCATGTTTCCACTCATACGCCGGCGGTGACCACAGCTCGCCGCAGTAATCATTCGTCTCAGGATCCTGCACAGCTCTGCGGACGCAGGCGGGGATGCGATCACGCCGCGAACCATCGGCACCGACCACATGTAGCTTCACCCGCTGACCATGCGCCAGCGCATCGGTCGGAAGTTTCAATTCCCAAACACCACCCTGCCCCATGGCCAGCGCGTGCGAGCCGCGATCCCATGCGTTGAAATCACCCACCAAAAAAACCGCCTGTGCCGCAGGTGCCCACTCGCGCACCCACCACCAACCGTCAAGCGGATCGGCATTCACCCCAAAACGCCGATGAGCATCGGCATGGGCAAGCATCGAGCCGGATTGCTTTTCGATCGCCGCCAGCTCGCTTTCAAAGCTCGTGATACGGCGCTGGATCGCAGCCTCGTGCGGTTCAAGCCACGGATCGTCGACCACCAATTTCGGTCTCGCCAGCATCGCGACCCACCATGAAGCAAAGCATCCCGATGGCAAATTCAATTCCTCGTTCCCGCCTTACGCAATGAGGGGAATCGGCGATCAGAAGTTCAGCGCACGCGCCATTTCGAGATAAATCGGAATGCCAATCGCGATGTTGAACGGAAAGGTGATCGCCAACGACGAGGTAAGGTAAAGCGTGGGATTGGCCTCGGGCAGTGAAATGCGGATCGCAGCCGGGGCGGCGATGTACGATGCGCTCGATGCAAGCACACCGAGCAGCGCAGCACCTCCGGTCTCAAGTCCGGAGAGTTTGCCGAGCAGC
>CAIVXP010000207.1 GCA_903909905.1 Akkermansiaceae bacterium | reverse complement strand
GAGTTCGGGCTCCGTCTCGCCAAGCCCCAGCATGACGCCGCTCTTGGTCATGAGTGCGGGACAGAGTTCGCGGGCGCGGGCCAGGAAATCGAGAGAGAGTTGATACTTCGCCCGGGAACGCACAAGGGGCGTGAGACGCTCGACGGTTTCCAGGTTGTGGTTGAAAACATCGGGCGCGGCTTCAAGAACGCGCTGGAGAGGTTCATCCTTGCCGTTGAAATCCGGCACGAGAACCTCGATGACGATCTTCGGATCGAGCGCGCGGATGGCCTCGATGGTTTTGCCAAAATGGTCGGCCCCGCCGTCCGCGAGGTCATCGCGCGCCACGGCTGTAATGACGACATGCTTCAGGCCAAGGCGCTTAACCCCCTCCGCAACGCGTTGAGGCTCGTCCTCCTCGAGAGCAAAGGGCTTGGCCGTATCGACGGCACAGAATCCACAGGCGCGCGTGCAGCGGTCGCCGGCGATCATAAAAGTAGCTGTTCCGCTGCTCCAGCACTCCCAGCGGTTTGGGCACTGGGCGCTCTCGCACACCGTGTGGAGGCGAAGATCCGAGATGAGGCCCTTCGTGGAAAAGAAGACGGGATTCGAGGGCAGGCGGACCTTGATCCAGTCGGGCTTCTTGTGCTGGTGCAGGGTCGGGTCGATTTTAATTGTGGCCATGGTTTTCCTGAAAATAACTTACGGCAACATCGCTGCAGGGCCGTAAGATTCTCGGCCGATCTTGTATTTCACTGCCGCGCTGTCAACCATGATTGCCCTCAAGCCCGATTTTCCATGAACACATCCCGACAACTTTTCGAAGCTGCAAAAAAACGTATCCCCGGCGGAGTGAACTCGCCTGTGAGGGCCTTCCGGGGCGTGGGAGGGAATCCGTTTTTTGTGAAGTCGGCAATGGGTTGCCGCTTGACCACGGTGGACGACTGCGAGTTGATCGATTTCGTGGGGACTTGGGGCCCGGCGATTCTGGGCCACGCGGCTGAACCAGTCATCCGAGCAGTCCGCGAAACGGCGGGACATGGGTTGAGCTTCGGCACGCCGAATCCCCTGGAAGTCGAAATGGCGGAGACCATCTGCGGCATGGTGCCCTCCGTCCAGAAGGTGCGCATGGTGAATAGCGGCACCGAGGCCACGATGAGCTGTATCCGCCTCGCACGGGGATTCACCGGCAGGACGAAGATCATTAAATTCGAGGGGTGCTACCACGGCCACGTGGACTCCCTCCTCGTGAAGGCCGGCAGCGGCGCCCTCACGCATGGCAACCCCGACAGCGCGGGCGTGCCAGAGGCGCTCGCAAGACTCACGGTAACGCTTCCCTTCAACGACACAGAGGCCCTCCACGCGGCCTTCGCGGCAAACCCAGGCGAAATCGCAGCGGTGATTATAGAACCGGTCCCCGCCAATGCGGGGCTCTATCTGCCGGAGCCCGGATTCCTCGAGAGCCTGCGGGACATCTGCACACGCGAGGGCGCGGTGTTGATTTTCGACGAAGTCATGACCGGGTTCCGACTGGCTCCGGGCGGCGCGCAGGAAATCTACAAAATCACTCCCGATCTCACGGCCATGGGGAAAGTCATCGGCGGCGGCCTGCCGGTGG
>CAIVXP010000206.1 GCA_903909905.1 Akkermansiaceae bacterium | reverse complement strand
GGAAGTGGGTGATGGCGATGACCTGGTGGCGCGTTCCGAGTGCGGCCATTTTTGCGCCGACGGCGCGCGCGACTTCACCACCGACATTGGCGTCGATTTCATCGAAGACCATGAGCGGCGTGTCGTCCTGCTCGGCAAGGGCCGACTTGATGGCAAGCATCACGCGGCTGATTTCGCCGGACGAGGCGATTTGACGCAGAGGCATGAGCGGCTCGCCGGGATTGGGGCCGAAGAGGAAATCGGCGGACTCGAGGCCGTGCGGGCTAGGGTCGGCAAGCGAGTTGAGAGGAACCTCGAAAGATGATTGCTTGAAACCAAGATCCTTGAGCTGAGTGGAAATTTCCTTGGCAAGTTTCGGTGCGGCCTTGCGGCGTGAAGCAGCGAGAGTCTTGCCGTTGGCGTCGAGCGCCTTGCGACCTTCGGCGACTTCGCGTTCGAGTTGCTCGATTTTGTCGCTACGGTTTTCGATCGAATCGAGTCGAGCGGCGGCGTTGTCGCGGCGGTTGAGCACATCGGCGAGCGATGGGCCGTACTTGCGTTTGAGTGATTCGATCAAGTTTACGCGTTCGGCGAGTGTCTCGGCTTCGGCGGGATTGATTTCGAGTTCCTGCGTGTAGTCGGCCAAATTCCCTTCGAGGTCCTGGAGTTCGACTGCGGCGGTTTCGAGTGAGGCGGTTTTTTCGCTGATCGATGGATCAAGTTTTTCGAGATCGCGAACAAGGCGTTGGAGTTCGCCGAGGCGGTCGAGAATGCCATTTTCGCCGTTGAGTGTGGAGATCGCGGCAGCGGCGGATTCCATGAGACGGCTGGCATTGTTAGCGCGGCACCAACGGTCCTCGAGGTCTTGTTCTTCAGCGGGGTTGAGTTGAGCTGCGTCAATTTCGCTGATTTGATGTTTGAGTAAATCGATTTCGTGTTCGGTGGCGTTTTTAGCGTTGCGAAGTTCTTCGAGTGCCGCGGATTTTACGCGCCATGCGCGGTAGGTTTCGCGGTAGCTTGCGAGTTGGTTTTCCGATCCTGCGTAAGCATCGAGCATCGCGAGTTGGCGGTCTGCCGAGAGCAATGACTGATGGTCGTGCGGTCCGTGGAGATCGACGAGGTGTTCGCCGAGCCGTTTGAGCAACGCGAGTGTGACCGGCGAGTCGTTGACAAACTGGCGGCTTGCCGATTGCCCGATCGTGCGGCGGACGATGAGTTGGTTGTCGTCACAGGGGGCGAGACCGCCTTCTTCGAGTATCGGGTTGATGCCGGCCGTGTGGGTGAGTTCGAAGACTGCCTCGACGAGGCATTGGGCCTCGCCGGTGCGGATGAGCGATTTATCGGCGCGTTCGCCGAGCACTAGCTTGAGCGCGCCAACGATGACCGATTTTCCAGCACCTGTTTCACCGGTCACGCCGATGAGTCCGGCGCCGAGTTCCCATGCGAGTTCATCGACGAGTGCGAGGTTGCGGATTTTCAGGAGGGTGAGCATGGAGAAAAAAATCGCGGGATTTTTTGGGCGTTTTGTCAGTATCCGGATGAGTCTTCGCTGAAAGCCCATGGAGCTTGGTAGGCGCCGCTGCGTTGGGTTTCGATTTGGCGGATGATGTCGTTGAGTAGGGCTGAGGCGCCAAAGCGGTAGCGGGTGTTGTTGAGCCACGCATCGCCGAGCGTTTCCTTTACGGCGACGAGAAATTGCAGCGCTTGCTTTGCGGTGCGGATGCCGCCGGCGGGTTTCATCGAAATCGCAACGCCGGTGTCGAGATAGTGGTCGCGGATCGCCTCAAGCATGACCTGGTGGTTGGAGAGCGTGGCGTTGGCGGATGTTTTGCCGGTGGAGGTTTTGATGAAATCGCCGGGGCGCAGCACGCGCATGGCGAGAAATGCTGCGGCGCGTATGTTGTCGTAGGTTTCGAGTTCGGAAGTTTCGAGAATGACCTTGAGGGTTGAGGGTCCGCAGGCTTCAAGAACGGCGGAAATTTCGTCCTGCACGAGATCGAGTTCTCCGGTAAGAAACGCGCCGCGGTTGATGACCATGTCGATTTCGTGCGCGCCATCGGCGACCGCTTGGCGGACTTCGGTGAGTCGGGTTTTGAGTGGCGCTTGGCCGGACGGGAATGCGGTAGCGACTGAGGCAACACGGATCTGGCTATGGCGCAGATTTTTCACTGCGTGTTTCACCATGCTTGGATAAACGCACACCGCAGCAACCTGTGGCACATCGGCAGACTCATGCGGGCGCAGGGCCTTGTGGCAAATCGAGGCAATCTTGCCCGGTGTGTCTTTGCCTTCGAGCGTGGTGAGATCGATCATGCTCGCGGCCAGTCGCAGGCCGAGGAGCTTGGAATTTTTTTTGATACTACGAGTGCCGTACTTTGCGACGCGTTCCTCGACTCCTACCGCATCGACCGGGCCGACTCCGTCGATGAGCTTGCGCAGGGTGGTCGACGAGGGGGGTGACATGGCGTTGGCTGGCGAGCGAAAAAAATTCAGATCATGCCGCGGCAGTCGAGGTGTTGGTTCATCTCGATCGCGGGGTTCGCTTCGGTTGCCTCGCCGACGATGATGGCGGGCACGCCGGCGACGGTCGTGTGGGGCGGTACATCGTTGAGCACGACGCTGCCCGCGCCGACTTTGGCGCCGGTGCCGATCTCGACGCGGCCGAGGATTTTTGCGCCTGCGCCAAGCAAAACGCCTGAGCGGATGATCGGGTGGCGATCGCCCGTTTCCTTGCCGGTGCCACCGAGAGTCACTTCGTGAAGGATCGAGACATCGTCCTCGATGATCGCCGTTTCACCGACCACGAATGAGGTCGCGTGATCGAGCAGGATGCCGCAGCCGATGCGTGCAGCCGGGTGGATATCGACGGCGAAAGCCTCGCTGGCGACGCTTTGCAGGTAGAGCGCGAGCCAGCGGCGATCGTCCTGCCAGAGCTGGTGTGAAACCCGGTAGGTGGTGAGGGCGAGAAAGCCTTTGAAAAAGAGCAAGGGCTCGAGTGGCGAGAAGCAGGCCGGATCGCGTTCGTGGATGGCGAGAAGGTCGCGCATCGCGCAGTCGACAATCGACGGGTGGCGTTCGAAGACCCCGTAGAGCAGCGGCTCCATGATGCTGCGCGGCATGTCCTCTCTTGCGAGGCGACGGGCCAAGCGCGCACCGAGCGCGGCCGCGGCAGAGTCGCGGGAAAGGATTACATCGTCGACCAGCGCGATGAGTGTTGGTTCGCCCGATGCGATGCGCTGGGCCTCTTCGCGCAGCAGGGTCCAGAATTCCGCGATTTCGATACTGGGTTTGGCTGCAGGGGGATTCTTGCTGGCCGGCTGCCCGGTGATTTGTTGGGATGCACTCATGAAGATCTCGCAGAAATTGGAATACGCCTGTAGGGCCATGGCACAGCTTGCGAAGCACCATGACGGGCGAACCCTAACACAGCTCGAGGACGTCGCGCAACGAGAAGAGGTCTCGGGAAATTTCCTTGTGCAGATTCTCAATGATCTGCGGCGGGCTGGTTTGGTTGATAGTCGCAGGGGCAGGGCGGGGGGCTATCTGCTGGCCAAAAGCGCCGAGGCCATCACACTGCGGCAGGTGGTTGAGGCGGTGGATCCAACCTTGCTGCAGTGCTCGGTGATGGGCGGTGGCGAATCCGGGGCGGCGGTGAAGCTGGCTTGGGAGAAGGTTTCGGCTGATGTGACTGAGGCGCTGGATGGGATCACGCTCGAGTCGATCGTGGCCAACCCGGCGGGCTCGATGTTTTATATTTAGCGTATTCAGCGGGTTTGCTTTCGGATTTGCTTGCATTGGATTCGGGGGGACTCTCTCCGAAATTTAGATAATCAACAAATCCGAAATATTTTGCTGGAGATTTCGGAAAATAAGCGCTAAGGCGGGGTCGTCCTAAGAACTTTATCCACGACCATGACCCCAACCGGCGAGTATACCCAGCGCATTCGGATCCGATCAACGCAGCTTGAGATGCCATCCGCGGCAGCCTCCGGGCGTGGCTCCGAGGAGTACGATCGCCGCCTCAAAGACACCCAAGAGGAGCTCGAAAGAATCCAACAGCAGCGCGAGGAGCTCGAGCGCGAGCGGCAAGAGCTCGAGGAGTTGACCAATCGCAAGCGGGTGTTTGTGTCGCAGCAAGTAGAGTTGACCGAGCGTATGACATCTGCTTTGACGCTGATTGACCGCGAGTTGTTTGAGATGCGCAACGAGGCGGAGGATCTCGAGCAGTGCCGGGTATGTTTTGCCGACCATCTCGACAAGATTCAAAAGATTAATCCGGAGAATTGGACTCGCGACAATCTTTCCGAAAAGCTTGAGAGGGCCGGCATGGCGATCGATATCGCGGCCGACGAGTACGATCAGGCCGCATCGCACTTCGAAGGTACCCGTGGTGGTGCGATCTTTGGGCGTGCTTCGAAGAAGGCACGTTCTTCATCGCGCGGTCGCGAGAATACCGATTTCATCTCCAATCTTCGCAATGGATTTGCCTTCAACCTGCCGCTGCTGGTCATGGGGGTTGCGGCGTTGGTGGTTTACTACCTCAAATAGCGCGGCCTTGCTGTCGTGATTTGCGTATGATTTTCAAGGAGGACATCGAGCTCGACCAAATTCGAGAGAAGCAGCAGGAGCTCAAGAGGCTCGAGATGGAGTATGCTCGGCATAGGGTGCAGATCGCTTTTCAGAGGCAGGAGCAGGAGCGGACGATTCCGCCGCCCGACGATCTTGATGCGCGGGTGGGTCGCAAGAAGTACGAGAACCTAGTGGTTTCTCGCGGTGCCCTCTCCAATGAGAAGCGGGAGTATCAGCGCAGCATGTTGCTGCTGGTGTTGCTGGTGGCTGCGACTGGCTCGCTGGTCTGGTGGGGCATCAAGCTGATGCTGGCAGCTTGATGATGGTGTCGGAGTCCATCGAGTCGGTGCCGCAAGTCTGTTGAGCTGAAGCTGGTAGCTTGGGGCTGAAGGTGTTTCTGGTTTCGAGTTTTTTGTGGAGCTCGGGCCACTGGTCTTTGCCGACGATATAGCCGACACACTTAGGCTTGCCGCAGCGGCAGGGATGCTCTTCGAAGCAGTCGACATCGAAGCCGTAGTCGAAGCTCAATTCCTCGCCGGGTTGGATGTCGCGGATGGCATCGATGTAGATTCTGCGGCCGACGATGCAGGCTTCGCAGTTTGGAGCGCAGGAGTGGTTGATGAGACGGGCAATGTTCCAGGGGACATTGCCATCGAGGTCGTAATTTTTCGTGAGGGTGAAGATGTAGACGGCGGCGTCGCCGTTTTTCTGTGCCTTGCGTTGCTGTGAGTTGCCGCGACGGTCGCTTTCGCGTTTGTCGATGATTTCGCCGATATACTCGATGACGCGCGTGTCCTTTGGGATGAAAGTGGTGGCGTAGACTCCGCGACCGTGAATGTTGGAGCCTCGCACTTCGCAAAATTCGCTTTCGCCACGTTTCCAGAGGGCGAGCATTTTGCGATGGAGCAGGCGGTCCTGCGTGTTTGCCTTATTCTTCGATGGCATGGTGGATGGTTAACGAGCTTCGCGTTTGCTGACAGGCGGCAGCTTGATGTTGATTGGCAGTGTGATGAAGATCCCTCGGAGGTCACTGGCCTTGAGGCCTGCGCCGTCGATGAAGGTCCAGTCGAGCTTGTCCTTGTTGGAGATGGCGACCTGATAGCCGATGCTATCGATGACGAGCGGCTTGGGGGTGCCTTCGCGAATGAGGCGGAATTTTGTCATGGTTGGGACCAGCATCAGCCACTTTGAGTAAACGAGTTCGCCGGCCTTGTTTTTTGTGGGGCCGACCTGGTGAACCAACGGTGCGCCTTCGGGTTTGGAGGACAGCATGCTGATACCTTGGCGGACCATCTCCTCAGGGACCTTTGCGAGTTGTTGTTCAAGCGCTTGCATGCCGCCCATACGTTGAGCCATGCGTTCCTTCCAAAGCGGGTTCATGCGGTCGAGTGCGGTCTGATAGCGGCCAAGCACCACTTCGTTGCCGAGCGCGGCGACGGCGCTGATGGCGGATTGCACGATGTCTTGGGGGATCGGGTCGGCGATGACCTCGGCCTCGCCGAATGTCTCGGTGCTGGGGGTTTCCTGCTCTGCAAGCCCCATGCCGTGCATCAGCAGCACGGTGACAAGACACGTGAGTTTGGGCAGAGCTTTCATAGGACTATCGATGGGCTCGCGACCAGTTCAAGTCAAGCACGGGCATCATGCGCCATGAAATGTTTGCAGTTGCTCAAAGTACTTTCAACTTCTGATCGATCAGCGTGCATTGCGTGATTTTTTCGACTCGAAAGACACTGCTTTGGGATCGAAAGTGGTGGGGTCATAGCCCGGGTTCATCCATTCGATTTCGCCGTGCAGTGCCTGCATGTATTGAAATGTGCCGCCAAAGTCTTCGGGCGGGCAGGCACGTTCACCTTCGAGCATTTGGGGCCCGCCCTCGCCGGCGCATGATTTTTCGAAGACTACTTCGTGGATCCATTCGTCGGCGAAGTCGTAGCGATAGAGCATGCGGATGGGCAGGCGGCGTTTCCCGAGGAAGGCGCCTACGGTGAGTTGTGCCTCGTCCTGGAAGTCGCCGAGCACTTGGTCCTGAAGGCCGATCGGTCCGATGACGTCGACGAGGCGTTTGCCTTTGCCATGTCGGAATTCGTGCGGGTGTTTGTCTTCCCAGCCCATCGCTGCTTGGATCGCATTGCTGAGAGCGATGAAAGTCGCATCGGTGGCGATCGAGAAGCGGCGCCAGATTTGAGGCTGGATGCCGTAAAGGAAGACCTTTACGACGACACGGTTTTGATCATTGGATTTCGGCATGCGGCGGAATGTGTCGGAATCCTGCGTGTGAGGCAAACGGGAAAAGCCGGATGATGCGGCGGTAAATTTTTTATCGCTCAGCTGCCTGCGAGGCGGCTTTTGGCGAGCTCGGCATCGATGATGCGTTCGCATTCGCGAATCTGTTCCTGACGGCGTGTGCGTGCGCCTTCGGCGAGTTGTTCGAGGGTGTCGATGTCGTAGAGGTAGACCTCTTCGATTTCGCCGACGGCGGGTTCGATGTCGCGCGGGACGGCGATGTCGATGAGAAAGAGCGGGCGGAATTTGCGGGCGCGGCGGGCCTTTTCGATATCGGCGCGGTGGACGATGGTGTGGGGTGAGCCGGTGGAGGAGATCACCACATCGACGCGTTCCAGCACCCGTTGCCAGTCGTCGAAGGTGACTGCGCTGCCGCCCATTTCGGCGGCGAGTTCGATGGCGCGATCGTGCGAGCGGTTGGCGACGAAGATCGAGCGGGCACCGCGTGAGACCAGGCTTTGGGCGGTGATGCGGCTCATTTCGCCGGCGCCGATGAGCATGACCTCACTGTTGCCGAGGTGGCCGAAGATTTTCTCCGCGAGTTCTACTGCGACATTGCCGACCGAAGTGGCGCCTTCTTGGATGGATGTCTCGGTGCGAACTTTTTTGCCGATGCCAAAGGCCCGTTGGAAGAGGCGGTTGAGCATGCCGGAGGTCGTGCCGGCATCGAGTGCGGCTTGGTAGGCTTGTTTCACCTGACCGAAGATTTCTGTTTCGCCGAGCATCATTGAGTCGAGTCCGCTGACGACGCGGCAGAGGTGTTCGGCTACCAAGGCTTTTTCCTTGCGATAAAAATGCGGGGTGATGCCTTCCGGCAGTGATGTCTTGGCGGCGAGGTGGGACTCGAGTCTTGCGAAGGCCGATGTGGCATCGGGCGCGACGAGGTAAAACTCCGTGCGGTTGCAGGTCGAGATCACGACTCCTTCGGTGACATCTTCGAGTGAGGTGAGCTCGCGTGAGGCGGTGCCGAGGTGACTGGTGACCACGGCAAATTTTTCCCGCACCTCGACGGGTGCGGTGCGGTGGTTGAGGCCGAGGCAGAGCAGTTCCATCAGACGAATGCGAAAACGCCGAGTGAGAGCAGAAAGAGGGCGATGGCCAGCAGCGAGATGCGGCGTCCGGTGAGGCCGCGTGTTGACTGAATCCAGAGAAGCAGAGCGTAGCCGGCCCAAACAATCAGCGCGGCGATGAGGTGGCCGGTGGCGGAAGGCGAGCGCGGCATCATGAAGCCGGCGATGATGCCTAGGGTGAGGAGGATGATGCCCAAGCGCAGCAGGCGGTTGAGGGAGACGAGCAGTTCGCGGGCGGGTGGCAGGTTGCGGAAGAGTCCGCTTTTCAGGTGGTGTTCCTTGAGTTGGTGATCGAGCACGAGGAACATAACGCCGGCGACGGAGGCGAGTGCGAGAGCGCCGTAGGCGAGCACTGAGGTGGCCGTGTGGGTTTCGTGCCATGGGTTGCTGCCGAGGACTTTCAAGGGCGTC
Organism: Akkermansiaceae bacterium; assembly: GCA_903909905.1. Classification (GTDB taxonomy): domain Bacteria; phylum Verrucomicrobiota; class Verrucomicrobiia; order Verrucomicrobiales; family Akkermansiaceae; genus Luteolibacter. The sequence goes on along the minus strand of CAIVXP010000206.1, from coordinate 4,302 downwards.
GCATCGAGCATGCTAGGGGCGAGTGCGAGAGATTGAAAAAGAACAACCACCGGAGCGGTGAAGACGCCGAGCAATGAAATGCGGTAGGCGGGACCGATGAGCAGGTAGAACAGGGTGAGCGACCATGCGAGGTAGGCGAGGATCTCGCCGCGATCGGCGAGCGGGCAGGCGGCGCGAGCTTCGCCACGGTGCATGAGGAAGCCGGTTTGCAGCGCGAATGCAAGGGCCATCCATGCGACCGTCCAGCAACTGCGTCGACCGCGGTGAACGGAGGTCATGCCCCAAACGCCGCCGATGAGGGCGAGCAGGGTGGAGGCGATCAGAAGCCAGCGGTCCATGGCTTTGGTTGATGGGGAAAAGCCGCGGTGCTGAAAAGCCGAAAATTGGGAATTCCGCGCTGTGTGGTGCGGGCGGGGGGTACTAAGGACTATCGTCTTGGCTTGAAGGCAGTGAAAAATGCTCGCCCCCCGCAAAAATTATTTGAATATTTTTGCATACATTGTATTGCTATTTTCTGATGAATGAACTCTCATTTGAGTGGGATTCTAGGAAGGCCGCCAGCAATCTCTCAAAGCATGGAGTTGCATTTGAGGAAGCGACGACGGTCTTTCAGGACGAAGCGGCGCTGGTAATTCCTGATCCGGATCACTCGAAGGAAGAGGAGAGATTTATAATCATGGGACAGAGTCGAAAATTCAGAATGCTGGTGGTAGTCCACTGTTTTCGAAAGGCCCGCTCTTCGATCAGAATCATAACAGCAAGGAAAGCTGGAACCAGAGAACAGAAACCATATTGGGAACAAAAATCATGAGAAGCGAATACGACTTCACCAAAGCCAAACGCAATCCATACGCGAAGAGGCTTAAAAAAGCTGTCACCATTCGGTTGGAGCCGGACATCATCAACTACTTCAAGTCGATGTCGGGTGATTCGGGTATTCCTTACCAGAATCTCATCAACCTTTATCTGCTGGACTGTGCGAAGGCAGGGCGAAAATTATCGCTTAGTTGGAAGAAGTGATGGTTGGCTGAGGTGGGGCTCTGATGCGTCTCGTGCACGACAGGAGTGTCGTGCCTCCTTAGGGTGCGTTCAATCGTTGCCGGGGGAGCGGCGCAGGGATTTTTTTTGGGAGAGAGCGCGTTTGTCGGCGACGGAGCGTTGTTTGGAGCGTTGGGAGCGTGGGCGTTTTTGGCGGCGCAATTTTTCGATCGCTTGGGTTTTGGCGATGGCCTTGCCTTGGCGGATCGCGTCGAGTTGATCGCAGAGCTCGCGGCGTGCGAGGAAGCGGTTCATTTCGCGCGAGCGGTCGATCTGGCATTTGATGCAGATGCCGGTGGGTAGGTGTTTGAGAAAGACGCAGTTGGAGGTCTTGTTGATTTTTTGTCCGCCCGAGCCCGAGCCGCGCACGAATTTTTCCAGCAGGTCCTCTTCGCGGATTCCCAGGGACGCCATGCTTTGTTCGAGCGCGGCGATTTTTTCCGGTGAAAGGGGGGAAGACATTTGAGAATCAAGAAGCAAGAAGTAAGAATCAAGAGGAAGAAAAGAAGATGTACTGCGCGATCATGTGGGGGAGGGTTTTTCCGTATCTGGATTTTTTGGGGTGAAGCGGCTCCAGATGGCGGCGAAGACGCTGCCGATGAGGCAGTGGGTGACGGCTGATACGGCGCCGACGACGGGGGCGAGTGGCAGATTGGGGAAACCTTGTTTGGCGAGCACGATGGCGAGTCCGGAATTTTGCATACCGACTTCGATGGAGATCGTGCGTGCGATTTCCTCATTGAAGCCGGAGAGGCGGGTAACGAGGTAACCGATCACAAAGCCGCAGAAGTGAAGCATGAAAACGGCGAGCATCAGTTCGCCGCCGTGGGCGAGAACTTCCTTCGAGGATGCGGCGATGGCCGAGCCGCAGATTAGGCAGACGCCGAGCACCGAAAGAATCGGCGCGACGGGCAGAATGCGTTGCACGAGCTTGGGGGCGCGGCTGTTGAGGATCACGCCGAGCAGAACGGGGATGATCACGACCTGCAGGGTTTGTTTGAAGAGGAGCCAGCCGTTGACCTCGACGATCGATCCGGCGAGCGCTTGGGTGAAGAGTGGGGTGAGGACCACGGCGGCGAGGGTCGAGCACGCGGTCATGATCACCGAGAGTGCGACATTGGCGCGCGCGATGAGCGTGATGAGGTTCGATGCGGTGCCGCCCGGGCAGCAACCGACGAGGATGAGACCGACTGCGTAGGCGGGTGGCAGATCGAGAAATTTTGCGATGCCCCAGCCGAGGGCGGGCATGGTGGCGAATTGCGCGATGAAGCCCATGAGGACCGCGCGTGGCATGCGGCCGATGCGGCGGAAGTCGTCGACGCTGAGGGTGAGGCCCATGCCGAGCATCACCACACCGAGGACGCTGACGGTGATGGTGGGGTTGTTGAGTGGCAGCCATGCCTTGGGCATCCAGAGTGCGTGGGCGACGCTGAGGCACATCCAGAGAGGAAACAGGCGGGTGAGGTAGGAGAGCATCGGGTGTTTGGTTGTTAGCATGAAAAAGCAGGAATCGTGCGGTGCTGGCAATCGAAATGAGCGGCGGGATTTTGTGCTTATGGGTGGCGGGGTCGCCGTGTATGGTGGCCGCATGAACGACGCGACGCGGGATCATGGGGTGCAGCCGGTAGAGGCATTGATGGAGCGCTGGGGACTCACCGCGCATCAGCTGGTGGAGAATTCCGAAGAGCAGTTGAACCACAAGCAGGTGCAGCGGGCTCGCAAGGGGCGTCAGCTGACCTTGCATTTGATGCAGAAGGTGACGCGTGCGGTGAATGATGCGGTTTTCAAAAGTTTGCCTGCGGCAAAGCATGTGGATTTTGTGCCGTACTTTCACCGGCATTTGTTCAACTATGCCAAGGGTTACGATCCGTCGTGGAGTGACCCGAATGATGCGTTGTGTCCGAAGTGAGTGACAGTGGTGTGGCGTGGACGATTGTCGGGCAAGGACTGGCTGGCAGCTGCCTTGCGTGGGAATTGTGGCGACGTGGTGTGAATTTTTGCATCGTGGATCGCGAGGGTGGCATTGCCGCGTCGCGGGTTGCGGCGGGCTTGGTGAATCCGGTGACCGGAAAAAACTTCGAGCCCAGTCCGATGATTGGCGAATTTTTGCCAGAGGCTTTGGAGTTTTACCGGCGCATCGAGGAAAACCTTGGGGTGGTTTTGTGGCATCCGCTGCCGATCATGCGTTTGGCGGGAAATGATGACGAGTGGGCGAAGATGCAGGCGAAGGCGGCGCGTGCGGATGTAAAGGTGTGGGTCGGCAGGGAACTTGCGAAGCAGGAGATCGACGGATGGGCGGGAGGTTTTGAAATCAGCGGAGGTGGTCGTTTCGATGTGAAAATGTTTGTCGATCGCACGCGTGAATTTTTCCAAGCGCAGGGGATCTATCGCAAAGATGAGATTGCATTTGATCGCGATGTGAAGGTGCGGGTGTGGTGTGATGGTGCGGCGGGTTTGGTGCTAGGCAGGCACGCTGAGGCGCGATGTGCGAAGGGTGAGATCCTCACCGTGCGCGCAACGGGGTGGGATGAGGCCCGCATCCGTGTCGGTGCCGGTGGGTGGTTGGTGCCGCTGGGTGAGGGGTGTTACAAGCTAGGGTCGACTTATGAATGGGAGCGGCTCGACATGGAGCCGAGCGAAGCGGGCTTGGAGCGCTTGCGGCGGATCGCGATGAAGCTGGGTGGTGCGGATTTTGAAATCATCGCGCACGAAGCCGGGGTGCGTCCGATTCTGAGGCGCAGCGAGCCGCTCATTGGCCCGATGTCGGAGGGAGGCTGGATGTTCAACGGGCTAGGCTCGAAGGGCTCGCTATATGCGCCTGGCATGGCGCGGCGATTGGCGCTTTGGATACTCAATGGGCAGGAGCCCGAGGGGCATTTTGACATCAGGGCATTTCGCAAACGGCTGTAAGCAAAGCCAAGCAGCAGGTTGTTTCACGATGGCTCATTCGGATTGCCATGCGATGAAGAAATGCCAGCCGAGGGCTTTGGATTTTTGAAAAATGGCGCTGATGTTTTTTCCATGCAGTTTGTAGCCCAGCTGGCCTTTTTCTTTGGCAAGCGCGCTGGTGAAAATCGGGCCGAGGCTCTCATCGCCGATATCGGTCGGATGTTTGAACATGCGGTCGATGTTCCGGTGCGATGAAATCAAGGCATCGGAGTTCATCGAGTAAAAATACATGTCGGCCGGTAGCTGCGTGTTCTTCTCGATGAGTTGCGTGAGGAGGCGCAGGCGCAGCGAGACTCCGATGGCGGCTACGACCTT
>CAIVXP010000205.1 GCA_903909905.1 Akkermansiaceae bacterium | reverse complement strand
TGTGCTCCCCGTAATTGCCACGACAGCGGCAATTTCAAAAATCAGTGGTTTCTCACGCAGTTTTCGGGTTTATCTGCGGTTGTGAATCGCGCGCGTGTGCAGAAAATTTTGCTTTTGGCGGTGCTTGGAGCTGCATGTTTTGCGGTATGGGCATGGCTGCGGCCTTATGCGTGGCAGGTCGATCCTGCGGCGCGTTGCCAGATCGAGGGGGTCGAAGTTTCCGAGGATCACGGCTATTATTGGGTCGAGGTGTTTTTGAAAACCAATGAGGACGAAGGGTTTGATCCGGCCCGAGCGGTGAAGCTCGAAACGGCGGCGGGCCGTGAGATTAAGCCGGCCGATTTTCATTACGCCGCGCAGGCGGGAAGCGAGCGTCCGCGTCTGAAATTTTGGCTCGAGTCGGTCGACCTCGCCGGGCGTCTTGAGCTTCGCATCAATGACGGCAAGCTTGTGCTCAAATCAAACGAGGGCTTGCCGCAGATCTCACGCGCCGGCAATCGGCGTTTCACAACTCATCACTGGTGAACATGGCTTGGCTGATCATCGATAACTCCAACACGCGGACGAAATTTGCCCTCGGCGACGAGCATGCTCTCGGCGCATGGCGCGGAGTTTTGCCAACGCCGGACATTTCGCCCGAATCGCTCGAGCAACTCACTTCGCAGCTCGAGTTTTCGGCGGTCATCATCGGCTCGGTCGTGCCGGCCAAGGCGGCGGTGCTGCGTGCGTATTTTGAGGCTCGCGTGCCATGCCATTTTCTTGGCCATCAAAGCCCGCTCGGCATGGGCATCGATTACCCCGAGCCGGAAAAAATCGGCGCCGACCGCCTCGCCAATGCCGTGGGCGTGTTGGCGCGTCATGGTGTGCCGGCGATCGTGATCGATTTCGGAACGGCGGTGACCTTCGATGTCATTTCTTCGGAGCCCGCGTATTGCGGTGGCGTAATCGCGCCCGGCCTCGGTGCGATGTCGGGTTACTTGCCGCAAAAAACCGCGCTCTTGCCAACGATCGAACTCGAGGAGCCCACCTCGGCGATCGGCAAATCCACCGAACACGCGATGCAGGTGGGCGCCGTTTTTGGTTACCGCGGCTTGGTGCGCGAAATCATTGCAAAAATTCGCGCCGAACTTGCGGGTTCGCCAAAAATCATTGCCACTGGCGGCGATGCGGAATTGATCGCGAAAGGTTTGCCGGAAATCCAAGCCGTCGATGCCGACCTCACACTCGAAGGCCTGCGGCTCGTTGCAGCGCGGGTGTTTGCGTGAGCATGACGCGAAATTTTTTTCGCTCATTCGCCATTTGATTTTCTACCGCCCGCTGTTAGAAATGCAGAATGGAAATGCCCCATACACGCAGCAACCGTCGTCAATTCGTCAAACTCAGTGCCCTTGCCGCAGGTGCAGTGATGCTGCCATCACGCGCGATGGCACAGGCGCCCGCAGCTTTTTCTTTGCCCGCATTGCCCTATGCGTTCAACGCGCTTGAGCCACACATCGATGCCCGCACGATGGAAATCCATCACGGCAAGCATCACGCTGCCTATGTCGCCGGGCTCAACGCCGCGTTGGAAAAAGCGCCCGAGCTGAAGGGCAAATCGCTCGAAGAAATTTTTGCCGGCATCAACGTGGCCGACGAATACATCACCGCTGTGGCCGACGAATCTGTGCGCACGGCGCTCCGCAATCACGGCGGTGGTCACTGGAACCACACATTTTTTTGGAACACCCTCGCGCCGGCGGGAAAATCGGGGGCGCCATCGCCGGAGCTGCTCAAGGCGATTGATGCGTCGTTCGGGTCGATGGATGATTTCAAAAAAGCCTTCAACGAAACAGCGACCAAGCGCTTCGGATCGGGCTGGGCGTGGTTGATTTCCGCCAAGGGCAAGCTGCGCATCATCAGCACCGCGAATCAGGACAATCCGCTCATGAAAGGCATCGTCCCTGATGCCGATCTCGGCACGCCCTTGCTGGGCCTCGATGTGTGGGAGCACGCCTATTACCTCCACTACCAGAACCGCCGCGCGGATTACATCAATGCCTGGTGGAGAGTGATCAATTGGGCCGAAGTTTCGCGCAAATTTGCGGCTCTTTGATCCATCGGCCGAAAAAATCGAGTCGACCTTTGCGCCGCGATCCGGACAATGCGCGCATGTCCGGACGCGACGACCTCAACGACCTTTCCCTGCTTGGCAAACCTGAGACGCGTTTGCCTTCTTCGCCTTCCGAGGCGCGCCTCGAGGTGTTTCCCAACCACCGCCCCGGCCGCCGATACTGGGTCACGCTCAACTGCCCGGAGTTCACCTCGCTGTGCCCGGTCACCGGTCAGCCCGACAGCGCGAAAATCGTCATCCGCTATGTGCCGGCCGAGACTTGTGTCGAGACCAAGAGCCTCAAGTTTTACCTCGCGTCATTCCGCAACGAGCCGTCGTTCAACGAGGAAATCGTCAACCGCATTCTCGATGACCTCGTCAAGGCGATGAAGCCGCGCGAGATTGTCGTGCGCGGTGAATTTGCGCCGCGCGGCGGCATCCAGCTTACCGCCGAGGCCTCCTATCCCGAGAGCCCGGCATCTTGAAATGAAAGCCTGCGTCCTGCTGAGCGGTGGAATGGATTCGGTGACGGTGTTTCACCAGGCGCTGCGTGATGGCGAAGTGGCCGCGTGCCTTTCATTTGATTACGGCGCGAAGCACAACGCGCGGGAAATTCCTTTTGCCAAGATGCACGCCGATCGTGCGGGTGTGCCGCATCATGTCGTGTCGCTGGATTTCATGGACCGCTTGTTCAAGTCCGACCTCTTGCGTTCGGGCGGTGAAATTCCGGAAGGTCATTACGCCGAGGAGTCGATGAAAAAAACCGTCGTGCCATTTCGCAATGGCATCATGCTTTCGATCGCCGCGGGCTTTGCCGAAAGCATCGGCGCGGATGCGGTGACGATCGCGGCGCATTCCGGCGATCATGCGATTTACCCCGATTGCCGCGAGCCCTTCATGCGGGCGATTGGCGAGGCGATGGGGCAGGGGACTTACGCGGGGATCAAGCTGCTGCGGCCGTTCATCGACATGGATAAGGCGGCGATCGCGCGGCGCGGTGCCGAGCTTGGCGTGGATTTCGCCGAGACATGGTCCTGCTACAAGGGCGGGGAAATCCACTGCGGCGTTTGCGGGACTTGCGTCGAGCGCCGCGAGGCATTTCTTTTGGCCGGCTTGCAGGACCCGACGGTCTATGAGCAGACTCCCGAGCTGCCGCGGCTTTCCTGACCACCTGCCCACCAGCTCCACACGCCATGCCTTACCGGATTTGCAAATCGCTCGAGATCGAGAACGGCCACATGCTTTCGAAGCATCCCGACAAGTGCCGTTTCCCGCACGGCCATTCGCGCAAGGTCGAGTTTGTGATCGAGGCCGACGAACTCGATGCCAACGAAATGGTCTGCGATTTCAAAATCATCCGCGAGGCGATCGGCGATTGGCTCGACTCGCTCGACCACGCGCTTTGCATGAACACGGCGGATCCTGCTTACGAGGATTTCAAATCGCGCTACGGCGAAAGGGTCATCGGATTTGAAAACCAAGACCCGACCACCGAGCTGATGGCGCGAGCGATTTTTGACCACACCCGCAAGGCGCTCGAGGCCTACGCGAAGCAATCCGACATCCGCTACCATCTCCGCTCCGAAGTGCGCCTCGTGAAGGTGCGCCTGTGGGAAACCTCCTCATCGTGGGCGGAATATGAGGCCCCTGTTTTGAAATAAATTTCCCCATGCTTCCCGACATCCAAGCCACCAAGGACACCCGCGGCATCGATATCGATCAAGTCGGCGTCTCGGATCTGCGCTACCCGATCCAAGTCACCGACCGTCACGGCAAACCCTTTCCGACTGTCGCCACGATCTCGATGTCGGTGCACTTGCCCCATCATTTCAAAGGCACCCACATGAGCCGCTTCATCGAGGTGCTCAGCAAACACGAAGGCGAAGTGACCTCACGCACGCTACCTGAAATCCTCCACGATCTGCGCGAGCGCCTGCATGCCGAAGAGGCACACATCGAGGTGGCCTTCACCTATTTCGTCACGAAGAAAGCTCCGGTCTCCGGTGCCGAGGCCAAGGTCGGCTGCGACTGCGTGCTGATCGGCAAATCATCCTCAGGCGCGGATGACCTCACGCTGCGCGTCACCGTGCCCGTCACCACACTCTGCCCATGCAGCAAAGAGATCAGCGACTACGGTGCTCACAACCAGCGCGGAAATGTGGCCATCGAGGTACGACCAAAACGCAAGGGCAGCGGCTGCGAACTCATCCTGATCGAAGACCTCGTCGACATCGCCGAAAAATCCGGCTCGGCGCCGGTCTACGCCTTGCTCAAACGCACCGACGAGCGGCATGTGACCATGCAGGCCTACGACAATCCGGTGTTCGTCGAAGATGTCGTGCGCAATGCCGCCGCCTTGCTGCGCGCCGATGCGAGAATCGACTCATTCACCGTCAGGGCCGTGAACCAGGAAAGCATTCACGATCACAACGCGTTCGCTGTCATTTCCGGCAAGGCGGTCGATTGAGTCATTGCGGCGAGATAGGTGACCTAAGTAGCGATTTTGTCACATCATTTTGTTCGTGGAGGTGTTTCATGATGTCAGCCTGTCGTGAATGAATAATTTGAAGTTGAATCGGCCTATACCCAAACCTTTGGAAATTGTGCCGAAATCTAGGGGCTTGCTTGAAATCAGGAGGATCGCTGATGTGGTCGACATGCCTCAACCTGTTTCTCACAAGCATTTCAAGCGTAGTGGACGGCCAAGCTTTGGAATCAGGTCCATTGAAGATAATCGTACAAAGGAATTTGACGCAGCCGACCCCTTCGCCAAACCGCTTGACTAAGGGAGGGAGATGTCGATTTCCCATGGGAAGATGCACCAATTTCACTCGCGATTCGCGAGCCTCTTCCCTCAATATCCAATACCCCATCTCCAATGTCCCTTCATTTTCCGATCTTGAAAATTTGTGACATGCGCGCAGGTTTCCTGTTGCAAGACATTGACCTCAAAAAGTTCCGATCAACCTGACATCATCCCTCTCGAGGCCTTGGTGAATGCCTACGCCAACGGGGTTTTTCCCATGGCCGAAGAGGGTGAAATTTTGTGGTTTTCGCCGGAGCGCCGTGGGCTGATACCACTTGATTCGCGCTTTCGCATTCCGCACGGCTTGCGACGTACATTGAAGCGCGGGCTTTTTGAGGTGCGGTGGAATACCGCCTTTCGCGAAGTGATGCTCGCCTGTGCCGAGCGTAAGGAAACATGGATCGACGAAGTGATCCTCGAGAGCTACTGCGCGCTGCACGAAGAGGACTTTGCGCATTCCGTCGAGTGCTGGGACGCGGATGGTTTGCAGGGTGGTCTCTATGGCGTAGCGCTGCCAGGCGTGTTTTTTGGCGAAAGCATGTTTCATCGCAAAACCGATGCTTCGAAGGTCGCGCTGGTTGCCTTGGTCGAAACCTTGCGCGAGAAAAATTTCCAACTGCTCGACACCCAGTGGATGACCGATCATCTCAGTCAATTCGGCGGCTACGAGCTGCCGCGTCGCGAGTATCTCGCCCAACTCCAAGCAGCCCTTCAATCGGCCGGATCTACGAGCGATTAAAATCCCCAAAAATTCCGCTTCCCGCCTGCGGCTTGGCGGTGTTATTTCTCCCCCGCAATTTTCGCCGGCTTAGCTCAGTTGGTAGAGCAGCTGATTTGTAATCAGCAGGTCGTCGGTTCGAGTCCGACAGCCGGCTCCAGCATCGCTGGAGCCAATAGGCTGGGAGGACGAGAACCGAAGGTTCGAAAGCAGTTAGTCGCGCTTCGCGACGATCAGGAAAAGCGGCGCAGCCGCGAAATTGGCTTGGAGTGCCGCGCTGTGGTGCTCAATCCGACAGCCGGCTCCAGCATCGCTGGAGCCAATAGGCTGGGAGGACGAGAACCGAAGGTTCGAAAGCGGTTAGTCGCGCGTCGCGACGATCATTCCAAATCAAATGGTAGGGCGGGCCGGCCCGGCCCGCCGAATCATCTTTCCCGCGCCCACTCTCCAAAAATGCATTGCCAAGCCATGCGCCCCTCACTAGTTTCCGGCCTCCCAAGGGCAGGTGTCAGAGTGGTCGAATGAGCACGCTTGGAAAGCGTGTGTGGCGGTAACGTCACCGAGGGTTCGAATCCCTCCCTGTCCGCCATCTTGTTCATAGTGCGTAGTTTGTGCGTTTTTATTCGGTTTTATGGGCTTTCCTGCTCTACCGACTTTGATCGATTTCGCAGGGTTTCGCACGACTAACGTGCAGTTTTTCAGAAATCTTTCAGAAATCCGACCGTTTTTCTGTCGCGGAATGGGAATCGCGACAGATTTTGAACCTGCAGGGAAATCCCTAGCATCTGCCCAT
>CAIVXP010000204.1 GCA_903909905.1 Akkermansiaceae bacterium | reverse complement strand
TTGATGACCCGCGCGTAGCACGCCGCGGTGTTGGACTCGGCATTCACTTCCTCCGGCCGCGGCATGAGGTAGTAGCCATCGACCACCAAAGGACTGCCGCTCGGCGCACGCTCAACAACCGATACGGGCAATGCATTTATCTCGTATCCGGCAATATCCAGATCAAAGGGCAAATTCGGCAATCGGAAAATCCGCTGCTTGCCACGAGTGAGATCCGAAATGTCACGACCGCCGATCACATGGATGTCTGCCGGTTTGCCATCTTTGACCTCAGCGACCTCGACGACATATTCGAAATAATCTTCCGCCGCGTCGTTGGTCTCACCCTCACCAACCGCCATGTTTCCGCGCTGCGAAAAGTGGTGCGCCACACCGCCTGCGATGAGCATGAAAATGATGCCAAGGTGCGAGATCAGGTTGCCCACATGCTTCCATCCCTTGCGGATGCGAATCACGCCACCGAGCGTGAGATTGATCACCAAGACCACGCCGACCCAATAACCTCCAGGCAGTGGCAAGGGCACCATGCGGCCGCTGATCTCGGGTAAAAGAAATGGCGTGCGCCAGTCGAAATACTTTTCCAGCGTCGCATAAAGTCCCCTGTCAATTTGCTCCAAGGTCGCAAACCAGGTCAGCAAGCCAAGGATGATCAAGAGGATCGTCGCCAGGCCAAAGCCGGACAAGACATCAAAGGCCTTGCCAAGACAGCTTCTCGATTCGCGTTTTGGTGATGGGTCGGATTCAGTCATGCCAGTGATTTCAGCGCGGGCTTTGATCGACAATTTTTAAACTTTTCGCAAAGGCCTCGAGTGTGGCTGCGGCCGCTTTGACCTCCGCCTTCGGCCCCACCATTTTGACCGTGAGAATGCGGTCGCCGGCATCGCACACGACACCTGCCAGCGCGTACCCCGGCTTGGGTCCGGCACCCATGCCCGAGGCATAGGTCCCTTCGGCCTCGACCCACAAGCCCTCGAATCCCGCAACCGGCACCTTGCGCATTTCCGCCAGATCCTGCGGGCTGATTTTGCCGACCTCGAATTGTCCCAGCCAGCGGTTGATGTTATCCAGCACGCTGCCCGATGCGATCGACACCCATGCCTCGCCCAAGCCGCTCTCGCCGAATCGATAGTTGAGCTGACGAAACTGCGAGGGTGGCACCTCTAGCCAACCGAGTGGCGTCTCGCCCTTCACCGGGCTCGGCTTGGCGTCGCGAAAGCGCTGATCGCTCGTCGCGTTGAGCATCGCGGGCTTGTCGCGCGTCGAAATGGCTCGGGTTTCGGTCACCACGACCTCCTTTTTTTCGCTGCACGAGCAGAAAACAATGCCGCAGACGCCAAGAATGGGTGCGATACGCATGACGGCGAGGCTGTAAACCCGCATTTGGGGCCGTGCAAGTGGAATCGAGCAATTTCACCGCCGGATTTTTTGTGCATGCACTGCCATTCCCGCCCGCCTAGAATCCGCAGCGAAATCAGTCCGCATGCCCGCCTTCTCCACCTGCTGGAACAGCTACCGCCACACCGATGGCGAGCCGATGATCGAGGAAATCGTCGACCTCGGCTTCAATCGCATCGAGCTCTCCCACGGCATGACCATTGCCAAGCTTCCCGGCATCCGCAAAGCCCACCAGCGCGGGCTCTTCACCTGCACCGGCGTTCACAATTTTTTTCCCTCACCCGTTGAGGTGATGATCGATGCGCCCGATGCCTATCAGTACACCTCGCACCGCGCCGCCGACCGCGAGCGCGCGATGGCGATGACCCTTCAAAGTTTGGAAACTGCCGCCGAGTTTGAGGCGAAGTACCTCGTCCTGCACATGGGATCCGTGCCCATGAACTACAAACGCTGGACCAAGGCACTCACCACACAGCTGGCGGAAAATGGCCCGCACGATCCCTCATACATCAAACGCAAACTGCAGTTTGTAAAAAAACGCGAAAAGATTTCCTCGCTCTACTACCAACGAGCAATCGAATCACTTGGCACCCTCGCCACACGCGCCGCCGAGCTCGGCGTGAAGCTTGCCATCGAATCACGCTCACGCTTCGAGGACATGCCAACCGAGCGCGAAATGATCGCGCTGCAAACCCATTTCGCCGACAATCCCTGGATCGGCTACTGGCACGACTTCGGCCATGTGCAGCTTAAACACAACCTCGGCCTGCTCGATCACGCGCAGTGGCTCGAGACGATCTCACCGCACTTGATCGGCGCCCATGTCCACGATGTGAAATGGCCCGCATCCGACCACCGCCCGCCCTTCACCGGCACACTCGATTACGCCGAGCTGTTCAAATTTTTCCCAAAAAACTGCCCGCTCGTTTGGGAAATCAACCCGGGCCACGACGCGGCAAAAATCAAAACCGCCCTCGCAAAATGGCGGGAGCTGCTTCCAGAGAGGGATTGATATCTAGCAGGTGCACGGTCAGATTCCTGCTTCATCCATGAGTTGATGAACCATCTCAGTAGTCACGCGGGCACCTCGGGGCGGAAGGCGCAACACTCGGTCCTCGCCGCGAACAAAGGGGGCTGGCAATTGCGCCAGGTAGAATGACACCGGCGGGGCAGCAAAAAAGAGGCTGAAAGAGGTCGTCGCGCCACGCAGGTTGCGAGATTCTCACAAACCAAAAAGGCGACGCCTTGCAGCGTCGCCCCTTGCTTCAAATCGTATCGTTTAAAAATCAAGCCGTGCGGCGGCGGCGCAATAGAGGGAGAAATCCGAGTCCACCAAGGAGGATACTGGCGGGCTCGGGAACAGCAGCGACAGCAACGCTTTCCAATGTGA
>CAIVXP010000203.1 GCA_903909905.1 Akkermansiaceae bacterium | reverse complement strand
CGCAGCACGGCGCCGAGTTGATAAATCGCACCACCTTCAAGCCCGTATCGAGAAACCAGCAACTCACCCACCGCATGCTGACCACCGGCGCTGACGACAATATTCTTGAGCGGCTTGCCCTCGGCCGCGGCAAGCGTCTCCGCCGACCACGCATGCTCCCAGCCGCAATTCGCAGCAACCAGCTGCCGACAATCGATTCCGCACGCTGCGAAGCACTCGACCCATGAACCATCGGATCCCGTGCGCGACCACGAACCACCACCCATGGCAAAAACAACCGCTGGCGCGTGCACTGTTACGCCATTTGAAAATGTAAGTTCGTGCGGCCGCCCGGGCTTGATCTCGACAAGGCGATGCCGCGCCTCAATTTGAACACCCAACTCACGCAGCCGTGTGATCCATCGCCTCAACATAGGCGCGGCTTTCATCTCCCTGGGATAAACCCTTCCGCTACTTGCCTGAAAGGTTTCAATACCAAGTAACCCCGCCCATTCACGAAGAGCGCTCGGGTTAAATTCGTTCAACAGGTTTTCCCAAAACATTCGATCCCCGCCGCCATAACGCGTCACGAATGTTTCCAAGCTTTCGCCATGCGTGAGGTTCAAACCGCCCTTACCCGCAACGAGGAGCTTGCGGCCAAGCGATGGCATCGCATCGAAAATCGTGACCGACATCCCACGCATCGCGGCGATTTCCGCCGCGCGAAGCCCGGCCGGACCTCCGCCGATCACGGCCACTTGCAGAGACTGTTGTGTTGCCGCCTTTCTGATGCGCCGACGCTATCCGCTCGGCTCATACCGTCAATTCAACGATGCGCGCGGATTGACACCATGACCTCTGCGCTTCAGCTTCCCTAGGTAGCGCCATGCGCTCGCCGACATCATGATTTTCAAAAGCCTCTGCCGCCACGCCGGGATCGGCGCCAACTCGTACCTTCTGGAAACATCGAGCTCCCGCATCGTGCTCGATGCCGGCATGCACCCGAAGCACGAGGCACTCGAAGCAATTCCCCACTATGATTTTATCGAAGAGGACAGCGTCGATGGCATCATCATCACCCACTCGCACCTCGATCATGTGGGCACCCTGCCGGTTTTTCTCGAGCAACAGCAAGGCGCGCGGGTCTACCTCACGCCCGAGACTGCGGAGCTGGCATCGGCCATGCTCCACAACTCGGTCAATGTGATGCAGTCAAAACGCATCGAACTCGGCATCACCGAATACCCGCTCTTCGATCACCGCGACATCGAACGCATCGCCGATTCTTTCGAGCACCGCGGCACCGAGCGCCCCTTCGATCTCGATTACGATGGCACGGTTCGCGCGACTTTTCACGATGCTGGCCACATCCTCGGCTCAGTCGGCGTCACGATCGAATGCGAAGGCAAGCGCCTGATGTACACCGGCGATGTAAATTTTGAACACAGCACGCTGCAAAAAGGCGCACTTTTTCCGGAAAATCCGGTCGATGCGCTGATCGTCGAAACCACACGCGGAGCCCAACAACGCGCACCAGGATATGACAGACACCACGAGGAAAACGAATTCGCCGAGGCCATCCAACGCGTGATCGACCGCAAAGGCTCAGTGCTCATTCCTGTTTTCGCGATGGGCAAAACCCAAGAGGTGCTCGGCATGCTTCATCGCTTCAAAAGCGAAGGGCTGATCCATCACAACACACCGGTCTACATCGGCGGCCTCGGCACAAAGATGACCCACATCTACGATCGCTACTGCGATGTCTCGCGCCGCCACCTTCCCGGTTTCCGCTTCCTCAAGGACATGGACATTGAGGGTGCCAACCGCAAACGCACAGGGCCGATTCCATTCACCAACGGCTGCATATACGCGCTGTCGAGCGGCATGATGTCGGAAAAAACCGTATCCAATGTCTTCGCGCGACAAGGGGTGCTGGAAAACAAAAAGCATGGTTTGTTCTTCGTCGGGTACGCCGATCCCGAAACCCCCGGCGGCCGCATTCGCGCTGCGAAAAACGGCGATGAAGTCCTGCTCGATCCCGCCTTCCCGCCGGTCAAGTTGCACTGCGAGATGCGCACCTTCGACTTCAGCGGTCATTCGACCCGCGAGGCGATCATGGACTACATCGCAAAGGTCCGCCCAAAGAAAGCCTTCCTCGTTCACGGCGACGACGACGCGGTCGAGTGGTTCCGCGCCGAGATCCACAAAAACCTGCCGCAGACCGAAGCGATCGTTCCGCTACCCGGAGAAGAGCACCGGATCTGATCCGGCGCATGCCGCAAGGCCTAGCGCTCGATGCGAAACCCACGGCAATTCTTGAGCAGCGGAATCTCCGCCATGCGATGCTGGCGGATGTTTCTCGCCATCGCCGACTCATCGATGATCTCGCGCAAAAACGCATCGAGCTCGTCGGCCTCGCCCATCGCCTGAAGCTCGACGCTTCCATCATCGAGGTTTTTCACAAAACCGCAGACATCAAATCCACGCGCGAGATCCTTCACGGTGTATCGAAATCCCACGCCCTGCACCCGGCCTTCAAATATCACCTGTCTTGCAATCATCGGTTCCAACTCACTTGAATGTTTCGGCAAAAGTCTTGGTTGCCGCATTGATAAAACGAATCGCCGTCGGCCGCGCGCGTGTGACCGCGAAGTGACGCCCATCTGCGGAAACCAATATGCCGCCAAGCTTTGCCGCTTCGCTTGCGTTGGTAGCCGCGGAAATCAACTCAAGCGCGACCGATTGCATTTTTTCAGCGGCCTCCGCCGACTCGAACTCAATCTCCCACAGAACCGCTGTCGAAGCTTCGCCATCCGGCACGAGCACATAGCGGTCGCCCGCCCAGCACGATGAAAGTTCGTGAGCCATGCCGACATCACCTGCGCGCTCCAACCAAAGCCGCAGGCCAAGTTGTCCGGCGGACTCGCTGAGATACGACTCCTCGGGAAGCCCTGTGATCTCGATGCGTTTGACGGAAATTTCGGCAAGCCCCGGTTGCAGGACTTTTTGCGTCGTAAGCGGCGGCTCGCGCAACGCAGCCAAAAGTTTTTCGCTTCCCTGCACATGCAAGGAGTCGGCATAGCCCTTGCCCTCAACCACCGGGAAAGTCGTCAGGCCTTGGATAAATGGCGGCAAGCTTGCGAAGAGTTGCTCGACTCCGACATTCGACTTCATCGACATGAAGCCACCCTTCAATGCGTTGACCGCAAGAAACCTCGCTTCGACACCGGCCGCCGCGCCTTGATGCAAGGCCTCTCGCGCACGCGCGGCATCATCGCCGGGGTATGCCGCCGGTGGTGGAAAATGCTGATGCAGCAAAATGCGCGAAATCAAACGCAGCATCGCCGCCTGATCCGGAATCGCAGCATCCTCAAAGCGATCGGTGATCCATGCCTCCCCGGTGACATCATCGAACCACCCGCGCGCGCCGGTCGTTCGCACAACCGTGAGCTGCGAAAGCAAATCGTCACCCGCCCCGAGCCACCCAATCCACTGGTACGCCTCTTTGCGATCATCGATGCCAGAAGGACCGAAACGGCTTTCGATCGCCGCCGCCACACGATCGCGCAATTCCTCTGATGCGATGCGATGGACGACGGGATTTGAAATGAAGCGTAGGCCAAATTCTTTTTCCGCGCGCGCAATGGCCTCCGCAGGCACCGACACCTCGCCCCCACCCTGCGCCAACGATCGCAGCGACTGATTCTCGCGCTTCAGCATCGAATTTTCTTCGAGCAGGATTTTCATGCGATCCTCTTGCCCATCAGGCCCTTCACCCAGCGAACGCCAGTGAATCCCCTGGAAAATTCCGCCCACGCCAATGGCGGCACCCATCAACCACGGCAGCAATGTCTTGGGATCGGCCACGGATTGGAAATTCGACTCAACGACCCACCGGGCGCGCGTTGGGATTTGCAGATGCCTTGCCTGACTCCCCTTTGAATGGGTTGACATCCAAGGCTGATGATTTCACGCCAAAGACCTCCTCGAAGGTCTTGCCTGGAAGCAGATTGTAGACAATCGGCGCGCTGCGGTTGCCCTGCGCGTCATACACATAACAAACTCGCTGCACCGGCATCTCGACGGCGCTGTTGGGATGCAGGCGCTTGGTCCTCGCATCAAACATCCGCTCTTCAACGAGCTGGCCATCCGACTTGCGATAGCCGTAGCTGACCTTGTAGAGCAGGTTGTTCGCGCCATCGTAAATTTTGCAGCCCACGGGATTGCTGTTCGAATCCATTCGGTAATTCGTCATCATCACCAAGACGCCGTTGGCATTGAATTTTTTCTTGGTGAGCGAGCGGTTGTCGGGCGTGCGGGTGAACAGCGTGCGCGAGCCATCCTCGTGGCGCATGACGCGAACATTGGGTCCATCAACTGCCTCAAGCTCGTTGCCCTGCACCGGCAAGCAAATGTAAACAGCCGACAAAACCGCCAGCAGCGGATTGGAAATTTTCCAGTTTGCCAGAAAGCTCACGCGCACCAAGGTAGTTGCGCAAGGCGGACGCTGCAAGCCGCCAGTTTCACATGATCTGGAGAACCCGCCGCGCAACCCTCGATCTCAGCCGTCGCGCACATGTCATGGGCATCCTCAATGTCACGCCGGATTCATTTTCGGACGGCGGATCCCACTTCGGCATTGAAGCCGCATTGGCCCATGCCCGCGAAATGATCGCGCAAGGTGTCGACATCATCGATATTGGCGGCGAATCCACCCGACCCGGCTCGCTGCCGGTCCCTGCGGATGAGGAAACAAAACGAACCGCGCCAGTTATCCGCGCGCTTCGCACCGAATGGGACGGCTTGATTTCAATCGACACCTCGAAGGCCGCAGTCGCCAAAGCGGCGATCGAATCCGGCGCCGACATCGTCAATGATGTGAGCGGCCTGCGGGCTGACCCACAAATGGCCGATGTTTGTGCAACGAGCCGCTGCGGCGTGGTCGTGATGCACATGCAGGGCACACCGCAAAACATGCAGGTTGCACCGCACTACGCCGATGTAGTGAGTGAGGTAGCGGATTTTTTCAACGAACGCATGGCCTCGCTTACCGCGCAGGGCATCGACCCCGAAAACATTTGCGTCGATCCCGGCATCGGCTTTGGAAAAACCCTCGATCAAAACATCGCGCTTCTCAAAGCCATGAACCAGATCGCACCCGCTGGCCGACCACTATTGCTCGGAGTTTCTAGGAAATCCTGCATCGCAGGCATACTCGAAAGCACCGACATCAAAGAGCGCGACTGGCCCACGGTCGCCATCACCTCATGGGCAAGACAACACGGAACCATGCTGCACCGCGTGCATGAAGTCCGGCCCAATCTCCAAGCCTTGCGCATGACGGAAGCAATCATGGGCTGATCGCCAGCATTCATCGCCGCATCTCACCTCGAAACCGAGACAGCACCCGTTGGCTTGAGAGCATTGCGGTACTTGGCAATCGCATCAACGATTCCCCCTGCAATCGCCTTTTGATATCTCTCATTGTGAATCAACCGCGCCTCGCGCTGGTGCGACATGAAGCCGCCTTCAAACAAAATGGCCGGATGCTTCACACCGGAAAGCACGCTGAAACGCGCGCGCTTGATACCACGATCAAAGGTATTTGTGCCCAGCCTTCGCAAGACAGACCCGTGCACCGCGGTGGCCAAAGCGACATTTGCAGAATCATGCTCATTACCAGCGCGTTCAGTGTAATCCGAAGCAATGGTGTCCCTGCCGTAATGCGAAACCCCGGCAGGCGAGAGCGTAAATGTTTCAATGCCACGAGCCTCACTGCCACCCGCATTGAAATGAATGCTAATGAATAACGAGTTTTCCGTCCTCGAATTTGCCAGATTTACCCGCTCTTGAAGCGATAGGTATCGATCGCTCTCGCGGGTCATCACAACCTTGAATCCACGCTTCTCGAGCATCAGCTTGGTCATGGCCGCCACCTTCAGATTGTACACCGCCTCGGTGCCGAGCGAATTGGTGGCACCCGCGTCCACTCCGCCATGCCCGGGATCAAGAATGATCGTACCGAAATTTTCCGCATTCTTGATGAAACGCGGACGCAAAACCGGATCAACCAACTTCGCAAAATCGATGCGCGAGATGCATGCCGTATCCCCCGAGAGCATCACGGGATGAGTGAACACGAATTTCACTTCGTTCATGAGGCATTCACGCGAGCCAATCGTCAGGGTCATGCGGCGCTTTTTCGGGATTTCCAAAATCAGGGAATTGCCTTTCCGCGAAATTGTTGTGAACCCGTAAAATTTTTTGATGCTCGCAACCGACACAAAATCCCGGCCTTCGATTTTCACCACATCAAGACTGCTATCCGCCGCGCGGGCATCCGGCGCAAAAAGATAAAACAAATAAACACACGCCGCCTGCAGAATGGCTCGAGTCCACCTGCGCTTCTCAAACATATGGAGCATGCGACACACCGGGT
>CAIVXP010000202.1 GCA_903909905.1 Akkermansiaceae bacterium | reverse complement strand
GATGGCGGGCACGCTGATGGCGGCCGATCCCGCCGCGCCGAAGGAGGATCGATTTGTCGCGTTGGGCGGCGAGCCGTACCTTGTGCGTTACAACAGCCGACTGCCGCTCGTGGTCTATGCGCCCGAAGGGGTGACCGTGCGCTACCGCGTGTGGAGTGCCTCAGCGGAAACGATAGCGATCGACGCCGAATGATTCATTTCACCAGCAAAGCGAAGCCGCGATTCAAGCGGGGCCCTTGGTGTGTGGTGGCGTGATCAATTTCAGTGTTGTGGCAAAGGGCAGGCTTTCGACTTTCACGCGCGTTCCATTGCCATTGGCTGATTCGATGCGGGTGCCAGGTGGCATTGGTGGCTCGATCCATAAACCACCTGCCGGCATTTCACTCGGGCCGTCGACGGAAACTTGGATCGTATCGGAATCACTCATCGCGATGCGGAAATCCAGTTTTCCGTGGCGCGTTGGCAGGCCGCGCACTTCAAAACCATCGCCAGCAATCCATGAGCATGGCATGCCCGCGGCGAGCACCAGCGAGTCGTCGGCCTCGCGCTCGGAAGCAATCATCGAGCAAAGCGCCAGCACGTACTCCGCCGCGATCCATGTGTGCGGTAAATCGCCGAGGTGACCGGGCGAGCGCGGATCGCGCCATGAAATTTCCGGCCATTGGTTCCATTCAACAGGCCGTCGATCGTCGAGGAAAAATTTCAGAAGTTCATTTGCTTCGTCGCGTTTTCCAAGGCGCACCAGCGCGCCGATGATTCGGATTTCATATGCGCTGTAATTGGTCCACGGCATCTCGGGATTTTGTCTGCGGCGAAATCCTTCGAGATAGGTCGCGAATGTTTTTTGCAGCGGCCCTTGTGGCAAAGCATCGGCAAAGTCGAGTTGCGAGATCGCATTTGCGGTCGCTGTCGGGTCGAAGTCGGCCCACTCGACCGAGCCCGGAATGTACTGCAGATTGCGCGACGAGATCACGTTTTCAATCGACCCTACAAGGTCACGCAGAAAAGAATCGGCCTCGCTCTTCCATTGGGCTGCTTCGCGACCACGGCCGATTTTTTTCGCGAGCTCCGCCGCAGCCTGCAAACCGCGCAAGCCCCAGAAGTCATCCCAATACGAATGCACCGGATGCGCTAGGTAACCTTCGTGGCTTGCCGACTCCGGCAACAATCCGAAGCATGATGCCTGATCGCCATCACGGTATACATCGGTCATTCGCTGCCGGCGCAACGCGATCAGATGCTCGGCTGCCAACGCCACACGATCAAAAACTGATTCGATGAAATCCACATCGCCTGTGGCGCGCCATACCTCGCAGGCGCCCCAAATGAATTGGCCATGGCTGTCATGCTCGACCAGCGGATCCACGCCATCGCGGTCGACCACACAAAACACAAAGCCATCATCACGCTGGAACAGCGCATACCATTCCATGAAGTGCTTGAATGGATCGGCCAAACCACATTTCGCCAAAGCTGCGCCCATGATGACGCCGTCACGGATCCACGAGCGCGTGTAGCGCCTCCCGCCTGGCTGCAACGCCGCTCCATCGCGGTTGATCAAAATCTGCGCGCATGCCGTTCGCAGGGTGGCAATCGCATCTTTGGCCGCATCCGGCACCCGCCATTTCACCCCCCCAAGGATCTGGCTCCATTCGTTGAGAGCATCGTTGTGGGAAACATCCGTGGATGTTTGAGTCGATTCGAAATACGGCACGCGGATGGTGACTTCGAGCGACGATTCGCCCGGCGCAAGGCTCCATTCGGCTACTGCCGAAGCGAGGCCGGAATCGTCCTCCACGCGCGCATGGGGCGGCATGGTCTTTTCAGCCAAATAGGAAACCGCTCCGCCTTCATCAAAGGTGGCCGCACCAAATTTTTGCGCGGCCATTGAGAATGAAATGGGTTTGCCATCGGCCACCACGCCACGCTCGCCGCATTCGATTCGCTGCAGCGTTGCTTGACCGCCCATGTTGCGAAAGGCCTGCCATGGAGGCGTCACCTGAAATGGCCGCAGGGCCAGCGCCAGCTTCACGCCGGGGATCTTGCGCCGGCACTCAAGCCGATAGGTCACGCACAACTCCAGATTTCTGCCTCGGCCTTGAATCCATGGCAGGATCTCCAAGCCTACATCATCCGTATGCCACTTCACCGAAGGCATTGGCTCACCACCACCCGGCAATGCAATGCTCGTGGAAACATCCGCCCATGTGAGCAGGCCATCATCTGTCACGATAAACGGTTCGATGGAAAACGCACCCTCGTCGGTTTCGACCAAGCCTTCTTCATTGAGCAATGCACGGCGACCGCCCTCGGGCGTGCCGACCACCGTCCAATACGATTGCTCTCGATGCCAATAGCGTGGAAACCAACCGCGCGGGGAATCCTTCGCGACATGGTGGATGAATTCATTCGGGGTCCGTGAAAAGGCATCGGGCTTCAAACTCAATCGCTCGATCGAGGCGCTCGCCGCGTCTATGAATGCCAAACGCAAAAACCGCGTCTCCGCATTCGGCATGGCAAGGTGGGTCATCACGCCACGCGCGCCCGCAACCCGCCGCGCCAACGACCACTCGTGGCCGTCATCGGAAACCTGCACATCGAATCTTCGCGACAATGAGGAAACAGGCCACTCGATGATTATGCCCCCGAAGCGGTGAGCGCGCCCGAAGTCGATCGTCCAATGTGGCCGGGAGTCGTCGACATCGGCTTCCCAAAAGCCCTTCGGCTCACGCGCCAAAATCGATTCTGCGCCCGCTCCACTCGACGAGCTTGCCTTCAATGGCAGATGCAAAGACTGATCCTCGAGCCATGGCTGTGAAATTTCCACCACGCCACGCCCACCCGCCGCAGCCGTCACGACAAACTCGATGGACCCAACTTCGCCCGGTGTACCGCCACCGGCGGGGCCCCATGCAAATGGCAGCTCGCGCTCGTTGATCCGGCATGCGGTCCACTCGTTTCCCAAGATC
>CAIVXP010000201.1 GCA_903909905.1 Akkermansiaceae bacterium | reverse complement strand
TTTTGCGTCATCCTGTGGGGGGGCGAACACCGAACATCGATGTGTAAGAAAATGAAGAGGCAATTTCTTCAATCAAGGTATGGCGACGCGGCTCGCGGCGCCGAATCCATAAGGCACGATCCGACATCTATTCCCATTAGCGTCTATTCGCGTTCATTGGCGGTTCAATGTTTTGAATGAGCGGGCGCTGGGATGATAGGAGGAAAAGAGCGGCGACCGGTGATCGCCGCTACGGACGAAAAAACCCCGCCTTTGTGGGGCGGGGTTGATTCACGAACGGGGATGGCGGAGCGGACGGGGCTCGAACCCGCGACCTCCAACGTGACAGGCTGGCGCTCTAACCAACTGAGCTACCGCTCCATCCCGTTCGGGTGGGCGGGAAACTAGGAGGCGCCTTGGGCGGAGGCAATCCCTTTTTTCAAATGAGTGAAAATTTTCATTCGATCAGGCGAGTTGCTGGATTGCGGCTTCGAGGCTTGGGAGGTCTTCGACCGAGATCACGGTGGCGTCCTTGTCGATTTTGGCGACGAGCCCGGCAATGACTTTGCCGGGGCCGAGTTCGATGAATTGGCGATGACCCATGCCAATGAGGGTTTGGATCGATTCCGTCCAACGGACCGAGCCGGTGACTTGTTTTTCGAGCATCGAGCGTATTTCGGCAGGATCGCTGACGGCTTTGGCGGCGAAGTTGCAGACCACCGGGATGGTAGGTACTTGCATCGGCACGGCGGCGAGTTCGGGTGCGAGTGCGTCCTGAGCCGACTGCATGAGGTGTGAGTGGTAGGCTCCGGCGACATTCAGTTTGATGGCGCGGCGGATGCCGAAGTCCTTGGCTTTGGCGATTGCGTCATCGATGCCGGTCACACTGCCGGAGAGAACGATTTGGCCTGGGGCGTTGAGGTTGGCGACATCGACATCGGCGGCTTTGGCGAGTTCGCGGACTTGGGCTTCATCGCCGCCGATGAGCGCGGCCATTGAGCCTTCGGTGGCGAGGCAGGCTTGCTCCATGAGGGCTCCGCGTTTGCCCACAATTTTAAGTCCGTCTTCGAAGCTGAAGGTGCCGGCGGCGGCGTGGGCGGTGAATTCACCGAGTGACAGTCCGGCCGCTGCAACAGGGTTGAGGCTTGGGACTTTTTCGCGCAGCAAAGCGAGAGCGATGAGGCCGTGAAGGTAGAGTGCGGGTTGGCAGTGCGAGGTTTTGGTGAGCTCCTCCTCGGGCCCTTCGGTCATGATTTTGGAAATCAAAAACCCGAGTGCTTGATCGGCCGCTTCGGCCATTTGGCGGGCGGTGGCGGATGATTCGATGAAGTCCTTGCCCATGCCGGTTTTTTGGGCCCCTTGTCCGGAGAATAGAAGAACGATGTCGCACATGATGGAGGGATTTAAGTCATGTCTGGCAGGCTGAAAAGAGCAATCGAAGGATGAGTGCTCCGGCGCTGCGGTGATAGGAAAAATCGGCAGCAAATCGCTTGTCGGTTGACCAATCGGCGAGGTGGGGCATAAAGTCGCGCCTTTCCAAACCACCACATGAAGACACCCATCACAGTATCAGTCACCGGTGCCGCCGGCCAGATCGGCTACGCGCTACTTTTTCGCATCGCCTCCGGCTTCGTATTTGGCCCGGATCAACCCGTGAACCTGCGCCTCATCGAAATCGAGCCTGGTATGGGCGCGCTCGAGGGCGTGATGATGGAACTTGACGACTGCGCTTTCCCGCTGCTCAACGATATGGTGGGTACATCGGATCTCAATGAAGGCTTCAAGGGTACCAACTGGGCCTTGCTTGTTGGCTCTGTGCCTCGCAAAGCGGGGATGGAGCGTGGTGACCTGCTCGGCATCAACGGCAAAATTTTCACCGGTCAAGGCAAGGCGATTGCCCGCAATGCTGCCAATGACGTGCGTGTCCTTGTGGTCGGCAATCCCTGTAACACCAATGCGTTGATTGCGATGAACAATGCGGACGGTGTGCCGAAGGATCGTTTCTTTGCGATGACCCGTCTCGATGAAAATCGCGCCAAGAGCCAACTCGCCAAGAAGGCAAGCGTTCACCAGTCGAAGGTCACCAACCTCTGCATCTGGGGCAACCACTCGGCGACCCAGTATCCAGATTTCACCAATGCAAAAATCCACGGTCGTCCGGTGACCGATGTCATCTCGCACGTGGAGTGGCTCAAGGGCGACTTCATCAGCACCGTGCAGCAGCGCGGTGCGGCGATCATCAAAGCGCGTGGTGCCTCATCGGCCGCTTCGGCTGCCAATGCCGCGATGGACACCGTCAAGAGCCTCATCACGCCGACCCCGGCTGGTGACTGGCACTCGGTTGCTGTTTGTTCCGATGGTTCCTATGGCATCGAGAAGGGCCTAATGGCTTCCATGCCGATCCGTACGGTCAGCGATGGCAAATGGGAAGTTGTGCAGGGACTGCCGATTGACGCCTTCAGCCGCGCAAAGATCGATGAATCGATCAACGAGCTCAAGGAAGAGCGTGATGCAGTGAAAGATCTGCTTCCAGGCTGATTTCGCTGACTGAAATCGAAGAGTTTCATTTGCGATCGCCTCCTCACGGGGGCGGTCGCAATTTTTTATGCAATCAAATGCCGCGCCGGCAGATCAGATGTCGTCACCGGCCTGTGCGGGTTTTTTCGAACGCACCCGCAAGTTGAGAAGTTCGACGCCGAGCGAGAATGCCATCGCGAAGTAGATGTAGCCTTTGGGGATTTCGAAATGCAGACCTTCGGCGATCAGTGCCGTGCCGATGAGGATCAGAAACGAAAGGGCGAGCATTTTGACCGAGGGGTGGCGTGACACAAAATCGCTGATAGGGCCGGCAGCTATCATCATGACGGCGACCGAAATCACGATTGCCAGGGCCATCACTGAGAGGTGGTCGGCCATGCCGGCAGCGGTGATGACCGAGTCGAGCGAGAAAATGATGTCGATCAGGGCGATTTGCACGAGTATGGCTGCAAAGCTGGAGGCCTTGGCGGTCACGCTGGAATGCCCCGCGTCTTCGAGTTTGTGATGAATTTCCTTGGTGGATTTCCAGATGAGGAAAAATCCGCCGACAAGCAGTATGATGCCTTTGCCAGTGATGCCCAAGATGCCGTCGTTTTGTGCGGCCTCGGGCATCATTTTCCAGAAGGCGGGGGCCACGGGAATCGTGAAAAGCACCGTTTTGAGGCCCATCATCCACTTGATCGCGGCAAGCAGAGCGAGGCGTGTGATCATGGCGAGGCCGAGGCCGATGATGCGACCTATGCGGCGTTTTTCCGGTGGGAGGCGGTCGACGAGAATCGAGATGAAGACGATGTTGTCGATGCCGAGCACAATCTCGAGCATCGTAAGTGTAGCGAGGGCGGCCCAGGCGTTGGGGTCGGAGAACCAAGAGAAATCGAACATGGGGATTTAGGATTGTTGGGAGGCGAAAGCGAGAGCGCGTTGCTTCATCTGTGATGCCATAAGGCCAAGGGCGTTGGCGCGGGTGGGCGCAAGGTGTTCCTTGAGGCCGGTGCGGTCGATAAAGCCCATGTCGGCAGTGAGGATGGCATCTGGCGACTCTTCGTTGAGCACGTGGATGAAAAGCGCGATCATGCCTTTGGTGATGAGCGAATCGGAATCTGCTTCGAAGTGGACGAGCCCGTTATGGATTGAGGCATCGAGCCAGACCTGCGATTGGCATCCCTTGATGAGGTGTTCGGCTGTTTTTGCGCTCTCCGGCATGGGAGGGAGTTTTTTGCCGAGACCGATGACGTACTCGTAGCGCTCGGTCCAGTCACTGAACAGTGCGAGGTCTTCGAGCAGCTGGTTTTGTTTTTCGGAAATCGTCATGAACTTTGTAAGGATTTGAAACGGTGGGATGTTTGACAGCAAGCCGGATCATCAGGTGGCGGGAACGATTTTTTGTAGGAATTTCCCGAGTAGGCATGCGACTGGCGGTGCCAGCAGGGCAAACGGCGAAAGTTGCGTGCCGGCGTATTTTGAAAGGGGAATGAGAAACATCCAATCAATCAATGGAATGCCGGCGAGCAGCATTGAGACGCCGGAGTGAACAGATTTTCGTAAAAGGAAAATGGCGAGGAAAGACCAGGCCAGATAGGGCAGTGCGGCAGGCCAGACATGGTTGAATCCAATGTTGTTGCTGCTATGTGCGGCCAATGTCGTGAGTGCCACGGCGATGGGGTAGATCAGATCAGGTGCGAGATTGGGTGATGGGTTCGCAAGTGATTCCGAGCGGGCAATGAGGGAAAGTCCGCCCACGTGGACGAGCAAACTGATGGCAAAGAGTACAAGGGCCTGGGGTGGCTGCATGCTGGGTGAAAGCGGCGCGGCACATGCGAAGTAACCAAGTAGGGGAAGTAGCGCCCGACACAGTCCCATCGGGATCACGGCAAGTTTCCAGACCTTGTGGGTTTTCGTGTAAATGAGGATCAGGCCGATGATGACGATGGCGGTGGCCAGTGACCGCGGGTTGATTGCTGCGGCAACGAGGCCGGCACCACAGAGGGTGATGGCCAGCATCAGGTAGCTGGAAGCTTGGAAGATGCGTTGTGGAAGAGCGCGTTCGGGGCGGTGGATTGCGTCCCACTCACGGTCGTGCCAGTCGTTCAGCAGGTTTCCAGCGAGGTAAATGCAGATGCCTGATGTGATGGCAGCGGCGGCGTGCCATGTGTTGATAGGCGCTGCCACGGCGGCGAATGCGATACCGCTGAAGACATTGCAGGCGACGCTTGGAAGATTGGGTGTGCGGACGCTTGCGAGGAACGCTTTGAATTTGGGTGGATGTTTCATGCGAGCCGGGGTCGACAAAAGTGATGGCTGGTGAAACTGACGGTATCATTCGCGCGTTTGGCAATGACAGGGGCAAAGACAAGGCATGTGGCACTTGGCTTCACCGGCTTGGATGATTTCGTCTCCCGTTAAAAGTTTTACGGTTCACTCCTTTTCAGTCGTAACGATGCGAGGGAAAACCGGTGCGGGTTTGCCGATTTCGTGTGAGTCGGGAATGAGCCCCCAGCACAGTTCATCGAGGTGCAAGTTGGCGAGCTTGGGAAGGTTGAGTTGGGTAGCAAGGCCTTCGATGGCGGCAGGCAAGACCGGGGCAAGCAGCACTGCGCAGTGGGCCACGCTTTCGGCGAGGTGATAGAGCACGCTTGCGAGGCGCGCGTGGTGCTCTGGGTTTTTGTTGAGCTCCCAGGGCTTCATGCGTTCCGCATAGCCGTTGCAATGGACGACATGTCGGCTGATGGCTTCGAGTGCCGCGGCAACATTGAAATCATCCATCGCGCGACGGTAATCGCTGGTCGCATCGGCAAGGGATTTTTGCAGAGCGAGGTCATCCTCGGTGGGTATGCCGCCACGATGCAAAACGCCTGCGGTGAAACGCTGGGTCATGTTGAGTGCGCGGTTGCAAAGGTTGCCAAGTTCGTTGGCGAGCTCGGTGTTGTAGAGCATCACAAGGCGTGACGGGTCGAAGTCGGCGTCCTTGCCGGTGACGATGTCGCGCATGAGGTAATAGCGCAGGGCGTTGACTCCGAAGTTTTCCGCAAGTTCCTTTGGGTCGACGATGTTGCCGAGCGATTTGCTCATTTTTTCGCCGCGGATGTTCCACCAGCCGTGGACGAGCAGGCGCGGCATTTCATTGTCCGCGAATCCCATGGCATGAAGCATGCACAGCCAGTAGATGCCGTGTGCTGGCACAAGGATGTCCTTGCCGATCAGGTGGATGGGCCGTTCATCTGCAGTCCAAAGTTTTTGGAAATCCGGCAGTTCACTCCCGGGCGTGGCTTTGTATCCGGCGAAAGAGACATAGTTGATCAGCGCATCGAACCACACATAAGTCACGAAGTCCGAATCGAATGGCAGCTCGATGCCCCAGTGAAGTCTCGCTTTTGGACGAGAAATGCACAGGTCGGTACCGGAGTTGCGCTCGAGTGCGTTGAGCAGTTCCGTTTTGCGGAATGCAGGGATGACCGCATCGGCGGTTTGCTCGAGATAGGACTTCAGCCAGTCGGTGTGGTCGCTGAGTTTGAAATACCAATTTTCCTCTTCGATCACCACGACCTCGCCCCACTCGGGTCCGAACTGGCCGGATTCATTGCGGTCGCGATCGGATAAAAACTGTTCTTGGCGCACCGAGTAGTGGCCGGAGTGGGATTTTTTGTAGAGTTGATTGGCGGCCTTGAGGCTCGAAAGAATCGCCTGGACGCAGCTCTTGTGACGCGCATCGGTGGTTGCGGCCCAGCCGTCGTAGTCGATGCCAAGGGTTTCCCACAGCCGTGTGAACCTCCCAGTAATCTCTGCCACGAATGCTGCTGGGTCGACGCCTTCCTTTTCGGCGGTCTGCTGAACTTTTTGACCATGTTGATCGACCCCCGTCAGAAAATAAGCCTCATCGCCGCGCAGGCGGCGATAGCGTGTCAGGACATCGGCGAGGATTTTTTCATAGGCGTGGCCGATGTGAGGCGACCCGTTGGTGTAGTCGATGGCGGTGGTGAGGAAAAACATGGAGATCGCTGGATGGGGGGCATGCGCCTCGAGGCATTGGCGGGTGCGGATCCAAGCAAAGCTACGCCAAGGGCGCAAGCCAGACCGAAATGCGGGGTAGGTGTTGGGCATGTTGAAAATGACAAAACCGGCGGAAAATTCGCAAAAAATTACTTAATTTTTCCTAACTACATGGCGTGGAAACCCAGATTTAATGGGTATTTTACGCTTTCGCGCCTGCGTCCGTTTTGGCTTGATCCCTCATTTTCAATACCTTACAAGTTTCGCCCGCGCGTGGCTCTGGGTCGAGTGCGGTGATACCAAACACACACAGCGATTATGACACGGAAACTTTATTCGTTTTGCCTAAGCCTTGGTGCGATTCTTTTGATCCCTAGCTGCGCGACCAGCAGCACGGCCAAGTCGGATGCGGCGGTGCTGACTGTGAAATCGGTGCAGCATGGCGAGGCGTCGTGGTACTCGATCAAGACCAATGGCGGGACCCGCACGGCCAGCGGCAAAAAACTTTGCAATCATGCACCGACAGCGGCGCATAAGACTCTGCCAATGGGCACCAAGGTGCGAGTGACCAATCAAGTCAATGGCAAGTCCGAGGTTGTGACGATCACCGATCGTGGCCCCTACATTCGCGGCCGCATCATTGATTTGACGATTGGGTCGGCCGAGCGGCTTGGATTTGCCAAGCGTGGTGTCGTGCCGGTGAAGGTCGAGGTGCTGGGTCAGATCAAGTCCCAGAGTTGAACGATGGAGCGAGCGCTTGTTGCGGGTCAGTCTTTGTGCAGGCGTTTCGTGATGTCGGCGATCACGGATTTTGCGTTTGGCATCATCGGGTGCAGAAACACCTTGAAGCTGAGGTTGGTGGCGCGTTGCCATTCCGAGCTTCGTGAGGGGAGGATCATCAGGTCCAGCGGTGTGCGGTAGGAAATGACCGGGATTTCGCCGAGGCGGGATTCGGTGGCGGCGAGGTCTTTGAGGAAACCGCTGCCGGGTCGCATTTGTTGCGCGCCTTTGCTTGGGTGGAGCCACGCCATGAGGGTGCCTTGATGGGGAGATGAAATCGTGATGAGTCGTTCACAGCGTTTGGCACCGTCGAGTTGCTGGAGGTAATGGCGGGCGACGAGTCCGCCCATGCTGAAGCCGATGATTGAGAACGAATGCCTGTGCGGGATTTGGTTTTCGATTTCCTGACGCAAGTTTTCGGCGAGCGGCTCGATGCCATGGCGGGCATCACGCGGGCGGAGGTTGGGCACGACGCAGCGATGACCTTTGTTCTCGAGTTGGCGCTGAAGGGATTTGAAAACCGAGCCGGTATCCATGAATCCATGGACCAGCACGACGTGGGATGTGGTGGGCTCCTTAGCGAGAGTGCTCATGGGAATCAGAATCGCAAAAATCAGATATTGCAGCGTACCGGCCATGGATGCGTCAGCCGGGTGGCCAATCGAGCGGGCGTCCGCCCAAAAGGTGGATGTGCAGGTGGGGGATCGTTTCGCCGCCATCGCGACCATTGTTGATGACGAGGCGGAAGCCGCTTTCGGCGATGCCCTGTTCGGTGGCGACGGAAGATGCGGCGATCAGGAGTTTGCCGAGAAGGGTGGCATCGTCCTGCTTGGCTGCGGCGATGCGCGCTATGGCTACTTTTGGCACCACCAAAATGTGGACGGGCGCCTGCGGTGAGATGTCGCGAAAGGCGAGGCAGTCATCGTCCTCATGAACGATGTTGGCGGGGATTTCGCGGTCGCGGATTTTTTCGAAGAGTGTTTTTTCCGGCATGATCAAATCAGATTGTTTGGTAAGCATCGGGTATGGCTCGGACCATGAACATGTCGAGCAAATCCTTGGGATTGAAGCTCTTTCCTTTGCTGGAGGGGGGCGGTGTGCTGTTATTCCGTTATTTCAAAATTCCTCGATCCGTATCAGGATCGCGGTCGTGGACAAACCAACACCATCAGCGAATCCCGCAATTGATCCTCCGATTTCCGAAAAGGACATTCAGGACATGAAGCTCTACGAGCTTGAGTTACCGGATCGCACGCTTCTTTCCGGGCCCAGTTCCCGTATCAGAGATCTGATGACGCTATTCCGAGTGTGCATCGACATGTTTAGGGCGTTTCGCATGCTGCACTTTGTGGGGCCTTGCGTGACGATATTCGGGTCGGCGCGAGTGGGGCCTGGCTCGCGTTATTACGAAATGGCACGACGAATGGGGGCTGAGTTGAGCAGGCTGGGTTTCACGGTGATGACCGGTGGCGGGCCGGGAATCATGCAGGCCGGCAACCAGGG
>CAIVXP010000200.1 GCA_903909905.1 Akkermansiaceae bacterium | reverse complement strand
CATGGACCACTTCCCGCCAAGGCTGCCGCCTCATTCATCGAATATGCCCAATCGAAAAAGGGCGCATCATTCACCGACAAACAGGTCGCCGAGCTTTGCCACCTGATGCTCAGCACGCCCTACTACCAACTTTGCTGATCCAATAAAACTCCAGCCAACCCAAATCTTATGAAAACTCGCCGCGAATTCCTCCGCTCGACCATGCTTGGCGCGTCCTCGGCATGGACAATCCCGATGTTTGTCGAACGCACTTTTGCGCAGCTTCACACTGAGGCAAAGGACCTCGCTGTCCAGGCGACCACCGGCAAGGATGATACGATACTCGTAGTAGTTCAGTTGGCAGGTGGAAACGATGGCCTCAACACTCTGATTCCTTTCGCGGACGATGCCTATCACAAGGCGCGGCCGCGGCTGGCGAAAAAAGAAAAGGAAATCATCCGCCTCAGTGACCATGTCGGATTGAACGCCGCGATGCCCTTCCTCGGCTCGCTTTACAAGGAGGGCGGGCTTGGCATCGTGCAAGGGGTCGGCTACCCGAATCCGAACCGCTCGCATTTCGTTTCCACCTCGATCTGGGAAACCTGCGATACCAGCAACCGCTCCACCACCGGCTGGCTCGGACGCTATTTTGACAACGCCTGCCCGGGCGCGGATCCGACGGTCGGCATGAGTTTCAACAAAACCCAACCGGAAAGCTTCGGCGCGCTTAAGAACCCCGGCGTGTGCCTCAGCTCGCCCGAGCTCTATCGGTGGATCCACAGCGGCGGCGAAAAGGCGCTCGCCGAAGAATTTTTTGCCGAGCTCAACCAACCGACTGATGATGACGAAATGGTTTCCGGTGCCTCGATCGCGATGCCCGCCGGCGGCCGTCACGGCGGCATTCATAGCGAAACCAACCTAGCCTTCCTCGAACGCGTCGCCCTCGATGCCCGCGTCAGCTCGGAAAAAATCCTCGAGCTCGCAATGAAACACAAAACAGGCATCCCCTACGACGGTACACCGATTGCCCGCAACCTCAACCTTGTCGCACGCATGATCGCAGGGGGTATGCCAACACGCGTCTATTATGTGAGCCACGGCGGCTTCGATACTCACTTTAAACAAGCGAACGCGCACGACCGCCTTCTCGGCCAACTCGACAGCGGACTCAAGTCGTTCTTCGCCGACCTAAAAGAACAAGGCAACGATAAGCGCGTCGTGCTCATGACCTTTTCAGAATTTGGCCGCCGCGTGGCGGAAAACGCCAGCGCCGGAACCGACCACGGCAAAGCCTCTTGTTTGTTTGTGGCGGGTGCGGGCGTTGCGGGCGGGCTCCATGGAAAACACCCAAGCCTCACCGAACTCTCCGAAGGCGACATCAATCACAGCGTCGATTTTCGCAGCGTTTACGCCAGCCTGCTCACCGATTGGCTGCGCGCCCCCAACCTCACGCCAATCCTCGGCGCGAACTATTCAAAGCTCGGATTGATTCGAGCGTAAACCCCACCGCTTTCGGCTTTGCCGCGGCGGGGGATGGGTTCATGCTGGCCTCCATGCGCGATGACACCCGCCGCTGGATTGAGGCCGACCGAGCGCACTGCTGGCATCCGTTCACGCGCCAGGCCGAGTGGTGCGCGCCGGAGCACGAGCCGTTGATAATCGTGCGCGGTGAAGGTGCGTCGCTCTGGGATTCGGAGGGTCGACGCTATCTCGATGGCAACTCGACGATCTGGACGAACATCCACGGCCACGGGCACCCGGCGATCAACGAGGCGATCACGAAACAACTCGAGCAAATTTCGCATGTGTCGTTTTTGGGGTTCACCCACCCGACCGCCATCGAGCTCGCGGAAAAACTTTGCGGCTTTTTTCCACCCCACACGCTTGAGCGGGTCTTTTATTCCGACGACGGCTCGACCGCCGTCGAATGCGCTCTGAAGCTCGCGCTGCAATACCGTCAGCAATGCGGTGAGCCCGAA
Source organism: Akkermansiaceae bacterium (assembly GCA_903909905.1). Classification (GTDB taxonomy): domain Bacteria; phylum Verrucomicrobiota; class Verrucomicrobiia; order Verrucomicrobiales; family Akkermansiaceae; genus Luteolibacter. The sequence goes on along the minus strand of CAIVXP010000200.1, from coordinate 5,687 downwards.
CGAAAAAACTTCATCGCCTTTGCCGATGGCTATCACGGCGACACGCTCGGCGCGGCATCGCTGGGTGGCGTGAACCGGTTTTTCGAGCGCTTCAAAGGCAACGGCTACGCCGTGAGGCATGTCGATTCGCTCGAAACATTGCGCAGCTTGCCAAACAGCGAGCTGCAAGAGGTCGCAGCCGTGGTGATCGAGCCGCTCATCCAAGGCGTCAACGAAATGCGGCCATGGCCAACTGGCATGCTGGCGCAACTGCGCGCATGGTGCGACATGCATGGCATCCACTTGATCCTCGATGAAGTCATGACCGGCTTCGGCCGCACCGGAGCGATGTTTGCCTGCCAAAAGGAAGGCGTGATCCCGGATTTCCTCTGCCTCGCCAAGGGCCTCACCGGCGGCTACCTCCCACTCGCCGCCACGCTCACCACCGGCAAGGTGTACGAGGCATTCCTTGGCTCTGCCGACCGCGCATTCTACTATGGACATAGTTTTTCGGCAAACCCGCTTGGCTGCGCCGCCGCACTTGCCAGTCTTAAACTTTTCGAAACCGAAAAAACCCTCGAAAAGCTCCCTGCCAAAATTGATCACCTGCGTGCCGGTCTCGCCGATTTGAAAGCAAGGCGCCCGCTGGTGCACGAGGTCCGCCAATGCGGATTCGTCGCCGGCATCGAGCTGCGCCAGATAGATGGCACAAAGTTCCCTGTCGAGTCTCGCATCGGCGAACAGGTCTGCCGTGAGGCGCGAAATCACGGACTCCTTACACGCCCCATTCTCGATACGATCGTCCTCATGCCGCCACTTTGCACCAGCGTGACGGAGCTCGATCACGCCATCGCCGCCCTGAACAAGGCGATTTCACGAATCCCGCGTTGACAGAGCCCGCGCCCATCGCTAACTAATCGCTCCTGCGACAAGCGCAAGGCGGAGTAGCCAAGTGGTAAGGCAATGGTTTGCAAAACCGTCATCCGTGGGTTCGATTCCCACCTCCGCCTCCAGTCGCGTTGCTCCTTATATCTCCGGTGGCTGTGCCAATTTCCGCTTCGCGGAGGTTTCTGATTTCCGGCAAGCCGGAAGCCGCATTCCCGCTTCGTAGTTGAGGCCTTTTGATTTTAGGCGAGTTGTACTTTGTATTCGAGCACTCGTTTCCGGATCTGAATAAAAAAAATTATTTCGGAAAGCCGGATCATTTAGGATCAACTACTAAATATGCCGTAGTTTTTGGATTGACCCTACCATATGCGCGATCATCATCGCGGCTACATGCGTTGCGTCCAATGTGCATCCCAGAAAGACAAGGTGCTCGATTCCCGATCATCGAAGGACGGCACCACGATTCGCCGCCGCCGCGAATGCCTGCAATGCGGCTACCGTTACACGACCTACGAGCAGATCGAGCGCACCGAATTGCGGGTCGTCAAAAAGGATGGCACTCGCGAGGCTCTCAACCGGGAGAAGCTGATGAGCGGCCTCATCAAGGCCTGCGAAAAACGGCCGGTGCCGATGGACCGCCTCGACCGCGCGGTGGAGGAAATCCTCACCGACCTCCACAAGGACCACACCAGCGAAGTTCCCTCGGCCAACATCGGAGCCAAGGTCATGGACAAGCTCCACCAGATCGATCCGGTCGCCTATGTTCGCTATGTTTCGGTGTACCGCCAGTTCAACGACGTGAACGAGTTCATCCAGGAAATCCAATCCCTCTCGCGCCGCGCCGCCCGCGACCCCTTCCAACGCCGACTTTTCAAAGACTGAACCCAAGCCCTCAGCCGTGATCGCCTTCATCGCCAATCGCCCAGCACTGCAAATCGGCCGTCATCAGGTTTTCGACTACGACACCTCCTGCCTGGAAGAGGCCCTGCGACGCGCCGCCCGTGCCGCCGACCAGGAGGATTTTCCCTTCGTTCACGACATCCACAGCGGCGTGGTGAAATACCTCGAAACGAAATGCACGCTTCGCCTGCTCACGCTCAACGACCTCTATGAACGCATGCGCAAGATGCTCATGAAAATCGGCTGCGTGAAAATTGCCGACGAGCTCAAGCCGCTCGCACCACCCCTTACGCTCTCACTCGTCGAATCCGCCAACGAGGCCGGCAACGGATTCGAACTCGCGTTCTTCGAGCGACTCCGTGCGGAGATCAGCGAACTGCGCGACGCCGGCGTGGAAAAAATCCATTTCACCGGTCTGCGCGAAAGCTCGCTGATCCTTCAAGGCTCGGCCAAATGGAACAAACACTGCGAACGCATGCTCTGGGAGGTGGAGGCCTTCCTGCAAAAATGCGGATGCGGCCCGATCGATGAAGGCCAAGCCGAGCGCGGCGCGCAGCTTTGAGAGACGAATGCCGAGGCACAAGATTAGAGCATTTTGCTCTGCTTTTCAGCTCAAGACAAAGCGACGCGAAGGTCTCATCGCCCTAATCGGCCGTGGACCAACCTGCACAGCGGCACCGCCAACATCGCGCCCAACACCGTCGCGACCGGATACAACCACAGGTGCTGAAAATTTCCACTCAGCACGGCCGGCGCCAACGAACGCGCAGGGTTCATCGATGCACCACAAGCCGGACCCGCAAACATCGCCTCCAGCCCAACCACCCCGCCAATCGCAATCGCCGCCGTGATCCCCTTCTCTCTCGCACCCGTCGACACGCTCAAAATCGTCAGCATCAAAATCGCGGTCAGCACGACCTCGAGCACAAAAGCCTGACCCACCGAGCCCGCCGGCAGCGTCGCTCCTAAGGTGACCGACGCCGGAAACAAAAACTTCAACAATCCGCTTGCGGCAAAAGCCCCAGCCAACTGCACCACGATGTACCCCGGTATCTCCGACCAACGGAAACGCCCGGCCACCGCAAAGGCCAATGTCACAGCAGGATTCATGTGCGCGCCACTGATGTCGCCAAAGGTGTGAATCATCGCCATCACGACCAAGCCAAAGGTCAGCGCGACCCCGACATGACCGATCACGCCACCATGCGCCTGATCGATGACAATCGCCCCAGTCCCCGCAAAGACCATGACGAAGGTCCCGAGAAATTCGGCGGCAAGCTTGCCTGTGACGCGCGTCGACATGCACGGGAAATAAACCGCCCAAGGGCACTCGTCACGAAAATTTTCGTGACGATAATTTTCGTTACATATGAGGCGCTTCTTTGCACGAATCGTACGAACCCCGGGGATTCATCGGGATTGACGCTGACTGCGTTCCGTGCCATCTGCAGCCCTAGATGATTTCTGTCCAATCACTACGCGTGGAGTTTGGCGCCCGCGTGTTGTTCAACGACCTGTCCTTTTCCGTGCAGGCCCGCGAGCGCATTGCTTTCGCTGGCCACAACGGCGCGGGCAAATCGACGCTGATGAAATGCGTCGCCGGCATCATCCGCCCCAGCTCAGGTGCAATCCACTCGCCCAAGGGCACGCGCTACGGCTATCTGCCGCAGGAAGGGATCCACGTCCGCGGCCGCACGCTGTGGCAGGAAACAGAATCCGCCTTCGGCGAAATGCTCGAGCTGCGCGACAGGATCGACCGCCTTTCCCACGAACTCGAAAAACTCGACCCGCGTTCCTCGCCCTACGCCGAGGCGCTTGAGGAAATCGGCACGCTCGAGTTGCAACTCGATGCCACCGACCCCGCCCGCATGAAGCCGCGCATCGAATCGGTGCTCAAGGGCCTCGGCTTCAAGGATGCCGATTTCACCCGCGACTGCTCCGAGTTTTCCGGCGGCTGGCAAATGCGCATCGCGATGGCGAAGCTGTTTCTCCAAGAGCCCGAAGTCCTGCTGCTCGACGAGCCCACGAACCACCTTGATATCGACACGCAGGTGTGGGTCGAGCAATACCTCGTCAACTACCCCGGCGCGATCCTGCTCATTTCCCACGACCGCGGGCTGCTCGATACGCTTTGCACGCGCACCATCGCCTTCGCACACGGCCGCGCCGAGGAGTATGCAGGAAATTTTTCCTACTTCGAACGCGAGTCGGTGATCCGCAAGGAAACCCACCGCAAGCAATACGAATCCCAGCAACGCGAAATCGCCGAGATCCAACGCTTCATCGATCGCTTCCGCGCATCCGCCAACAAGGCGACGCTCGTGCAATCGCGCATCAAGATGCTCGCAAAAATCGAGCGCATCCCCGCACCCGAGCTGGACGATGCGGTGATGAATTTCAAATTTCCGCCGCCACCAAACTCCGGCCACATGGTGGCCAAGCTCGACAAGGCCTCGAAGCATTACGGCGCTCGACGCATCTTCGACGGCTTTGATTTCGAAATCAACAAGGGCGAAAAATTCGCCATCGTCGGTCCGAACGGCGCGGGCAAATCAACCTTCTGCCGACTCATCACCGCACAGGAAACTCCCGATGGCGGAGCGCACACTTTCGGTCACAAAGTCGCGACCTCGTTCTTCTCGCAAAACCACGCCGACGAACTCGACCCGCAAAAAACCGTCCTTGAAACCGTCGAAGCCGCGGCCTCGCGCGAATCCGCACCTCACGCCCGCAACCTTCTCGGCTGCTTTCTTTTCCGCGGCGACGATGTCTTCAAAAAAGTCGGCGTGCTCTCCGGTGGCGAACGCTCGCGCGTGGCCCTCGTTTGCATGCTGCTGCGCCCGGCGAATTTCCTGATCCTCGACGAGCCGACCAACCACCTCGACATGCAATCGCAGGATGTCCTGCAACGCGCGCTCGCCGACTACCCCGGCAGCGTGCTGATCGTATCGCACAACCGCTCGTTCCTCGATCCGGTGGTCAGCAAAACTCTCGAGTTTCGCCCCGGCGAAGCGCCCCGGCTCTTTGCCGGCAACATCAGTTATTACTTGGAGAAAAGCGCAGCAGAAAACCAAAGCGCCAAGCCCGCAGCCGCGAGCAAATCCGCACCCACCTCACGCAGCACCACCCAACCCGGCGTCTCGCGCAAGGACCAACGCCGCGCCGAAGCGGAGGCCCGCGATCAACGCAACAAGCTGCTCAAGCCACTCGAAACCGAACTCGCTGCCCTCGAAATAAAAATTGCCGAACTCGAATCCGCTCAAGCCACGCTCAACGCCGCACTCACCAGCGAGGAACTCACTTCCCAACCGGAAAAACTCCGCGAAACAGGCAACGCCATCTCAAAAATCACCCACTCCCTCGAAACTGCTTACTCGCGCTGGGGCGTGCTCACCGACGAAATCGAAAAGGTCAAAGCCAAGCTCGGGATCACGGATTGACCCCACCCGCTTCGCCATTACCATACGGCGCGTCTCGCTCAAACGGCCAAAATTCCAAGCGTTTCCCTCCTCATTTCCATCATGAACAAAGTCCTCATCATCGGTGCCGGCGGAGTCGGCAGTGTCGTCGCCAACAAGTGCGCCATGCTACCCGAGGTCTTCGGCGAAATCACCCTCGCCTCCCGCACGCTCTCGAAGTGCGACGCGATCGCCGATTCGATCCAACAACGCACCGGCCGCACGATCCACACCGCACAAGTCGATGCCGACAACTCCGCCGAAACCGCCGAGCTGATCCGCAAGACAGGCGCCAAGTTGCTGATTAATGTCGCGCTGCCCTATCAGGACCTCCACCTCATGGATGCCTGCCTCGCCGCCGGCTGCGATTACATGGACACGGCAAACTACGAGCCGAAGGATGTCGCGAAATTCGAATACTCATGGCAGTGGGCCTACCAAGAGCGCTTTGAAAAAGCTGGT
>CAIVXP010000199.1 GCA_903909905.1 Akkermansiaceae bacterium | reverse complement strand
GGGCGGTGGCCCCAGTAGTCGCGGCCGGAAGACGAGGGTGTGTCCGTGGCGCAAGAAGTGATAAAGAGGGCGACGATTGGAAAGCAAGTGGTGAGTTTGAATGTGAGGCGCATTGGTTAGGGGATTTATGATTGTCGGTTGAAATGAAATTCCAGTTGGTCGTTGCCATGGGCGGACCATGCTTCGAGGCCGAGCGCGCGAAGTTCGGCGGCGAACTCACGGGTATAGCCGTGGATCGTGATGACGCGTTTTGGGCGGACGGATTCGATGCAGTGCATGAGACCGGGGTGGTCGGCGTGATCGGAAAAGGGGATGACTTCATCGACGCCGTAGCGAAATTTTGCGCCGGGTTGCAGTGCCCAGCCGCTGAGCATCGCGGTGCGTTTGGCTTTGAGTCCAAGGAGTTTTTTTGAGCGCATCACATGCGGTGGTGCGATGATTACATGGCCTTCGGGTGCGTGTCCGTCGAACTCGAGAGGTTCGGGCAGCTGCGGTGTTCCGGCAGCGATGCAGGATCGGGTCATGCTTGCAGCGGCAGGGTGAAGCAGCGTGGGAATGTCGTGTTCGTGCATCAGCGCGAGCGCTTCCTGGGATTTGCCGAGCGAATAGCCGAGCAGCACCGGGGTTTTGTTTTGGGCGAAACTTTCGCGCACGAATCTGAGAATTTCATTTTCCACTTCGGAAGTTTCAGGAAACCGGTGGCGTGGCAGGCCGAAGGTGGTTTCCATGATGAGCGTGTCGGCTTGTGCGAATGCGATGGGCTCGGCGGTGCGGCTCGGGCGGTTTTTGAAATCGCCGGTGTAGAGCAGGCTGGCCTGATCCGACAAGCGCGTGATGTGGATCATGGCTGAGCCGGCGATGTGGCCGGCGGGAAGCAGCGTGATGCGAAAATTTTTATCGGTGAATGATGAGTGAAACGGGTGGGCGTCGGTTCTTTCGGCAGAGATGCGGAAGCGATCGCGCAGCAGTCGTGCGGTGACCTCGGAACAGATCGTCGAGCTGTGTCGCGCGACATGGTCGGCGTGCGCGTGGGAGATAAAGGCGCGGGGCTTTGGGGAGCGTGGATCCATCCAGAGATCGAGCTCTGGCAGGTAGAGGCCTTTTTGATAGATGACTTTGATCACCGGCCTGTGTTTTGAGTTGTGTGGAAGTCCTCACTCATCACACCGCGACCGGGGCCTTGATGTGCGGGTGTGATTCGTAGTTTTCGAGTCGGATGTCGTCGAAGGTGAAGGCGTCGATGTCTTTCACATCGGGGTTGATCCAAATTTGCGGCAGCGGTTTGGGATCGCGGGTGAGTTGGAGTTCCGCCTGTTCGAGGTGGTTGGTGTAGAGGTGGAGGTCGCCGAAGGTGTGGACGAAGTCGCGTGCTTCGAAGTCGCACACTTGGGCGACCATATGAGTGAGGAGCGCGTAGGATGCGATGTTGAAAGGAACGCCGAGGAAGAGGTCGGCGCTGCGTTGGTAGAGTTGGCAGGAAAGGCCCGGGCGGCTGTTGTCGCGTGGCTCGTGGACGTAGAATTGAAAGAGCAGGTGGCAGGGGGGCAGTGCCATTTCGTGGATTTGCCCGACATTCCATGCTGAGACGATGTGGCGGCGTGAGTGCGGATTGCCCTTCAGTCCTTCGATGAGCAGGTGGATTTGGTCGATCGTGCGACCATCGGGCGCGGGCCATGAGCGCCATTGCTTGCCGTAGACCGGGCCGAGTTCGCCATCGGCATCGGCCCATTCGTCCCAGATAGTGACGCCATTTTCCTTGAGATAGCGGATGTTGGTTTCGCCCTTAAGAAACCAGAGCAGCTCGTGAATGATCGAGCGGAGGTGAAGTTTTTTCGTCGTGAGGCATGGAAATCCTTGGCGCAGGTCGTAGC
>CAIVXP010000198.1 GCA_903909905.1 Akkermansiaceae bacterium | reverse complement strand
TTGATCGGAAATCGGATCGCAAACATGAGTGCTAAACCGATCGCCATATCGGAGTAGCCAGAGAAATCGAAGTAGATCTGCAGGCCATAGGCAATCGCTCCAACCCATGAGCTAAACCACGATAGTGCCTCACCTTTTGCTACTTGATTGAATATCCAATCGGCATGAACGCCCACGGGATCCGCAAGCAGGGTCTTTTTGTAAAGTCCGATCAGGAATACGGCGGCGCCACCTGCAATGCATCCCCAGTCGGGCTTGAGCTCCCGATCTGCAAACTGTGGTACTATTTCAGAATGACGCACGACAGGGCCCGCTATCAAGTGCGGAAAAAAAACCACAATCAGGCAGTAATCAACAAAACCGCATCTGAAACGTGGGTTTTTCGCCACATCGATCACATAACCAATCTGCGTGAATGTGTAAAACGAGATGGCGAGTGGCAAAACAACTGGCGAGATCTCAACCGAAACTCCAAACAAACCGCCCAAGCTTTCCTTGAACATGTTCGAATACTTGAAGTGAAACAACAACAGCAAGTTCGCGCCGACTGCCATGACCGCTACGGGCCAGTGCTTGCGCTTTCCAGCCCAGTTGCCCAAACATTCGCCGAGCGAGTAGTTAGCAAGCATCGAAACAGCCAACAACGCAGCACACCAAAACGAAAACCATGCGTAAAAAACTATCGATGCCACTACTAAAAGTAGCTTCCGCCAAATTCCGGGCCGCGGTGGAATCAAATGAAAAGCCACCACCGTCAGAGGCATAAAAAAAAGCAGAAAATCCCATGATGTAAACGGCATCCGAAAGTCTGTTATTAATTTAAATACCCTGATTTAATGGGGTTTTTGACGAATGTGGTGAATTCAAACGTATTCCTCTCCACTTAGACATTAGTCGTGTTTTGTGATGATCCATCCTGGCGATGAACGGACGCGCATACTCGACCATCCGAAAACGCAACGAATCACTTCGAAAGATTGTCCATGTCATATTTTCCTCAATATTTGTAAGAGCCGACTTGTAGCCCGAGAATCCCGCCATGAAGTCATAAAGTTGCAATCCTGTTTCGGCCAAATACTTCATCGCCATCACATGGCACACAAGACCTGGCATGGAGTTGCGTTCAACCATTTCATAATCAAATCCGCACTGATAAACATAGAATCTTTGCTTGTCGGCAAACCCATAAAGATACCCGAGTGCCGCATCGCCCACATTGATCCTCATCACGATTGCGCTGCCATTTTCATGATTGCGGGCGATCATCATGCGATGAAACCGCATAAAACGCGGATTGCTGAAGCAACCTGGCTCACCCTTCCCTGTCCAACGCTTCTGATGGAGCATCTCCAGGGAATCCAACCATTCAAGGCTTCCGACCACTGTCGCTGCCGTCTCGATGCGCAACGCGCCGAGCTGCGCATACTCACGCATCGCTCGGCGGATTTTTGCGCGAGTACGCGCATCAAGAAGTGTCACAGGATCGCCACCCACTCGACGCACTTCTTCCAAATCCATTGCATGGGATTTCATCGTCATATCGAAGCGCTTCATGCCATGACGCTCATGATCAATCCCATCAGACATCCATGCACTTTGACTGGTGCCGGGAATGCCAAGCTCGCTCACATTGTCGACGTTATCAAGCCAGTGGCCAATCATGGCCGACCTCGCCTCCTCTTCATACGAGGCATCCAACAAGAAATCATTGTGCTCGATAACCATGTCGATCTCCCTGACCCCGGTCTCATGAAGGTGCTCGGTGGCGCAGTAAGGAATATTCCAGATTTTTTTCGGCTCACCGCCCGCAAGTATACCGAGCCCTACGGTTTTTCCGAATCTCTCCGCACGCATCAAACGCAAGGGCCAGTCATGAGGCAAATTTGCTAACCACACGCCAATCCAGGCCCAAGAAACAAAAAAACTTCCGCGTGAACGACACTCAAGGTCACGCCACAGGCGCTCCAATTCCACAACTTCAGGAAGACCGCCAATTTTTACCACCACACTCATTGTTTTGCCTGATTCATTAAATGTCACAACCCGGGTACCTGTTTCCATGAATGGTCAACCAACACCAAATTTTCCCAGCCTTCGTGACGCAACTTGCCAGATCCGTGAAAGTCACCGTCGATCACATCGATTGATACCGCATCCTGTATATAATCCTCCATTACTCCATTGTTCCCGACATATGTGTTGATGTGATAAATTCCTGCCATCAAGGGCCACTTGGAAATTTGGAAATCAACCCTTCCATGACCCGCCACCACCAGTTTGCGGCGGTCGACAAGCGCCGTTGAAAGCGCAATATACACTCTCGTCTCTTTTTGAATCTCGAGACAAAAAACACAGTTTTCAAGAATCACACCGTCGCGTGCCAGATACTCAACACATAGCCAGACCTCAGATCCGGCGATCGCTTCTCGAATCGTATTTCCATCCGCATCACGCATACTGACGGAGAGCACCTTTACTTGGCCATTTCCCGCGCGGTCTTCACGTTCGTGTAAGGCCAACTTTGCAAGCGATACTCCATGATTCATATAGGCACTGATCACCTCCGATGTCGGCCCATCAGAGATTATTTGACCTTTATCCATCAGTACGCAACGAGTGCATAGGTTTTGTATGGTCGGCATCTGGTGACTCACAAGCAGCACCGTCCTTCCTTCACGCGATGATGCATCCTCCATTTTCCCGATACATTTTTTCTGAAACTCGGAATCACCCACCGCTAGCACCTCGTCGACTATCAGAATCTCCGGCTCAAGATGTGCCGCCACCGCGAAGGCAAGCCTCACGTACATGCCGCTGCTGTAGCGTTTTACAGGAGTATCCAAAAACTTTTCGACCTCGGAGAATTCCACAATCTCATCAAAACGGCTTATGATCTCACGCCTGCTCATCCCCAGGATTGCCCCATTGAGAAAGATATTCTCACGTCCGGTGAGCTCAGGGTGAAATCCTGTGCCAACCTCAAGCAAGCTGGCAACCCTTCCGCGCAGCTTGATGCTTCCGCTCGTGGGTTCAGTGATGCGACTCAGCAACTTGAGCAATGTGGATTTGCCGGCACCATTGCGTCCGATGATTCCCACCATCTCCCCACGCCCAATCTCAAGATCGAGATCCCTCAATGCCCAGAACAGCGACTTGGCCGAACTATCATCGCGCATGATCCCACGCAAAACATCGAAGGGCCTCCTTACTGCGCTCTCAATCAGGTGACGCAGGCCATCTGCCTTCGCGCCCAACCGGTCGATTCGATACGACTTGGAAAGCTTGTTTACCGAGATGATGGATTCGCTCATGTTATTACGCGACAATTTGATCACGTCATAAGGCAACCTCAGGCCTTAAGCACTCGGCATCCATTCAAGGCCATATTTGCCATGGCATTGCGGGTATCGACTACGCACTGTGCCCAGTCGGCAAGTTCTTGGTAATCCACACTATCATGAGCCGTTGCAATCACTACCACATCAAACGCGCTGATAACCACTTCGTTCCAATCGACCGATTTTTCTCCAGCCCACAGCGCATGCTCACGAGTCATCCGAATCATCGGAATGTACGGGTCATGATACGAAACACGCGCGCCCTGCGATCTTAAAAGCTCCATGATCCGGTAGCTGGGTGATTCGCGCTCATCGTCAACATTCGGTTTATAAGCAAGACCTAGCACCAGAATGCTCGACTCCATGATTGGCCTGCGCTTTTCGTTCAGAGCCTCAGCCACCTTTCTCACGACATGTGTCGGCATCGCTGTGTTGATTTCACCGGCCAACTCAATGAATCGTGTGGAACTACCGAATTCGTGCGCTTTCCATGTCAGATAAAACGGGTCGATCGGAATGCAGTGTCCGCCAAGCCCAGGCCCAGGATAAAACGTCATGAAGCCGAATGGCTTGGTTCCGGCCGCGTCAATCACCTCCCAAATGTCGATGCCCATGGCATCGTAAACCATTTTGAGTTCGTTCACGAGAGCGATGTTCACGCTGCGAAAAATGTTCTCGAGCAGCTTGGCCGCCTCGGCGACCCGGCAAGATGAAACAGGAATCACATCGGCTACCGCCTTTCGATAGAGCAAAACCGCCTTATCAAGACAGGCATCGCTGTAGCCACCCACAAGTTTTGGCACTTTGCCAACACAACTCGAAGGGTTTCCGGGATCCTCGCGCTCTGGCGAGTACGCGAGGTTGAAGTCACGACCCGCACGCATTCGAGAACCATCCTCCAATACCTCCCGAAGCAACTCGTCGGTTGTGCCAGGGAATGTGGTTGATTCCAAAACCACGAGGCATCCTTCGCGCAGATGCGGCGCGATCGATCTTCCAGTATCTAACACATAGGAAATGTCGGGGTCCCTGTTTCTTCCCAGCGGTGTAGGTACACAAACAATCACGGCATCCGCATCCGCAACACGCCCAAAATCACCCGTTACCCCAAACATTCCCTTTTCCCTCAAACCGTCGATCCGTTCCGGTGCAATATGCCCGATGTGGCTGTGACCCGAGTTCAATCCATCCACCTTATCTTTATCGATGTCGATGCCTGTCACTCTGACCCCGGACTCAGCAAAACGCAGCGCGAGCGGCAGACCCACATAGCCCATCCCAACCACCGCCACTTCGCGAAAGCGGCATGCACCCTCGGCGACACGCATCCGTGATTCGGCTTCGGGTATCTCCATTGTTGAATTCATACGGTATCTGTTCATTGTTTATAATTGGTTTTGCGACATCCGTCGCAGCCGTAATCTCATATGATGTCGGCAAATGTTTTTTCTGTCTTACGGAAGTAAATGAGTCCACTCGCGATCAAGACGATCACCGTGAGCACTGAAAACAACAGCTCACCACCACTTAGGCTATTCTCACCAAGCAGTGCGTATCTGAAGCCATCGATGACGCCCGCCATCGGGTTCATCGAATGGATGAAACGCCACTTCTCCGGCACTTGGGTGCTGCTGAATCCCACCGGTGAGATATACAATCCGAACTGAACGATGAAAGGTACGACATAGCGGAAATCACGATACCTCACCATCAACGCAGACACCCACACCCCAGCTCCAAACGCGGCGCCAAATGCAAGCGCGACAAAAAACGGCAGCGTGAAGACCTGAGGCCCCGGTAACTGACCATAATAAATGAAAAGCATGGCCAACAGCACGGCGCTGATCATGAAATCGACAAAACTCGTGACGACACTGCTTATGGGCACGACTAGCCTTGGGAAGTAAACCTTGGTGATCATGCCCTGGTTGGAAACAAGGCTGTTTCCACTCTCGGCAAATGCGGTCGCAAAAAACTGCCACGGCAACATGCCGCACAACACCAACAATGGATAAGGCACATCGCCGGATTTCATCCCGGCGAACTCGCCGAATACGATCGTCAACACCAACATCGTCAATACCGGGCGTATCACTGCCCACGCAACGCCGACTACCGTCTGCTTGTAACGAACAAGGATGTCGCGCCACGCCAAAAAATAAAGCAGCTCACGATATCGCCACAAATCATGCCAATACCTGCCCCCTGATTTTCCTGCCTCAATGGTAATACCGCTCATTTAATTATGTCATGAATCCCGCGCTGGCTTCACTTCGGGCTCTGCCAATGGAAACAAACGCCTTGAAGCATATCGGACGGCTCGATTTTGAATCCCCATTAGCACGCCGATCGAACGCAGCGGCCAGTGGTCGCGCTCCATGAACTCGCAGCTTCGAATTTCTCGCGCGTTCTCACGCAAACGGCGACGAATGTTGCGCCTCATTTGCGGCTGGCGAATCACACCAGATTCAAAAACCCCAGCAAAAACAGTGCGTAACGCCTTCGCATGTGCCATCCGATCATTGCAACACTCGACCCCAATGCCACATGTGTCGTTTCTTTTGATAACCAACGG
>CAIVXP010000197.1 GCA_903909905.1 Akkermansiaceae bacterium | reverse complement strand
GTTGAAGCAGGCGCTGCGGGTGCCATTGCCGGCGGTGCCGGAAATTTCTTGGGACCGCGATGGCGGCGAGGAGGCGCATGGTGCGTTCATTCGCGGGCTATGCGAATTGGCGGCGCGGCGGCCGGGGGCGCATCAGCAAACTCTGTCGGATCGGATCGACGCATGGGCTTTGCACCGCGTGTGGGGCTGGGTGGTTTTTGCGTTGATGATGTTTGCGGTGTTTTGGGCGATCTTTTCATTTTCGGCGATCCCGATGGGGTGGATCGAATCCTTGCAGGGTTTGGTGGCCGGGTGGATTGAATCGGTGGTGGCGGAGGGCGACCTTCGATCCTTGTTGATCGATGGCGTGCTGGGTGGTGTCGGTGGTTTGGTGGTATTTTTGCCGCAGATCGTGTTGTTGTTTTTCTTCATCGGGCTGATGGAAAGCTCCGGTTACATGGCGCGTGCGGCGTTTTTGATGGATGGTCTGATGGCCAAGGCGGGCCTGAGCGGCAAGGCCTTCCTGCCTTTGTTCAGCGCCTATGCCTGCGCGATTCCCGGAGTGATGGCCACGCGCACGATCGATTCGGCGAAGGAGCGATTGGTGACGATTTTTGTGGCGCCGTGGATGAGTTGTTCGGCGCGTTTGCCGGTGTATTTCCTGATCGTGCCTTTGTTGATGGGCGAGGCCGAGGGTTCGTGGAAGCAGGCCTTGGTGTTGTTTGCGATTTATGTCGTGGGGACTTTGACGGCCTTTGTGGCGGCGCGTTTCTTGCGAAACAAACTTGGCGCGGAAAGTGGCGGATCAAATTTCATTCTCGAATTGCCGCCCTATCGAATGCCGCAGTGGTCGTACATTTTCCGCCATGTGATCGAGCGTGGCGGTGCCTTTGTTGCCAAGGCCGGCACGCTGATTCTTGGGCTTTCTATTTTGTTGTGGGCTTTGGGAACCTATCCAAAAAGCGAGGGCGATGATGCCGATGCCCTAGCGCACAGCGCGATGGGGCGGATGGGTGCCTTCATCGAGCCGGTGGTTAAGCCGCTGGGTTTTGACGGCCGGGTTGGCACGGCGATTTTGACTTCGTTTGCGGCGCGCGAGGTTTTCAACTCCTCGATGGCCGTCATGTTCCGCGTTGATGAGGGTGAGGGAAGTGAAGAAGAAGCGCGCGCCACATTGCGTGATCGTTTGGCCGAAGCGAAATGGCCGGATGGCAGGCCTTTGTTCACGCCCTTGGCGATGATTTCGCTGCTGATCTTTTACATTTACGCTCTCCAGTGCCTGCCGACTTCGGTGGTCGTGGCAAAAGAGTCGGGTTCGTGGAAATGGGCGGTCGGGCAGTTTGTGTTCATGTCGGCCTTTGCGTATCTTGCTTCATTGACGGTCTATCAATTCGGCCGTTTGATCGGATTCTGACATGGACTGGCAAACTTACACAGCGGCAGGCATCGTAGCAATCACGGCACTGGTTTTCCTTGTGCGTCTTGCGCGCAAGGGGGGTGGTGGGCCGGGATGCGGCGGCGGTTGCGGATGCGGCGACAAACACCAGCACTGAGCGGGTAAGCAAGCCGAGGCTCAATCCTCCTCGAACTTGCGCGAGATCAAATCCTCGAGCGCGGCGAGCGCTTCTTCTGCATCGGCGCCCTCGGCGCTGACGGTAATGACCGAGCCATGGCCGGCGGCGAGCATCATCAGGCCCATGATGCTTTTGCCATCCACTTCCTCGCCGTCCTTTTCGACAAAGATGTCGGATTGAAAACGATTTGCCATCTTCACGAACTGCGCTGCGGGGCGGGCATGGATGCCGAGCTTGTTGAGGATGGTGAATTCTTTTTTGGACATGAAGGGCGTGGTGTTGTGTGAAGTCTAGGGCGCGGATAGCGGGCCATCCAAGGCAAAATTTGCGGTCGCGGGCAGTGTGGCGGGTGCGTCGTGCCGCTCGCATCGGGCATTCGGCGAAAATTCGCGTTGATTCCGGACCCCAATGGCCATGAAAGTCGCCGCGCCATGCTCGATATCCGCGTCATCCGCGAAAACGCCCCCGTCATCCAGGAACGCCTCAAGCTTCGCGGTGGCGATCATTGGAAGCTCGTCGATGCGGTGCTTGCCTGCGACGAGAAGCGCCGCAAGGCCGAGACCGAAAAGCAGCAGTTGCAAAATTCGCGCAAAACGATTTCCAAACAGATCGGCATGCTCAAGGGCAAGGGCGAAGACACCGCCGCGATCGAAGCCGAGGTGCGCGGGATCAATGAACGGATCGTCGCGCTCGATGCCGTCGCCGAAGATGCGGCGGCCGAGCAGGCAGACCTTTTGCTCAACATTCCCAACTTGACGCATGACGCCTGCCCGGTGGGCAGTGACGAGTCGGCCAATCCGGTGGTGCGCGAGTGGGGAGAAAAACCGGCGATCGCCGATGCGAAGGATCATGTCGAAATCGCGATGCGGCATGGCTTGATCAATTGGGATGACGGCACGCGTGTCGCGGGTTCCGGCTTCGTGGTGTACCGCGGGCTTGGTGCGCGGCTTGAGCGGGCATTGATCAACTTCCTTTTGGATACGCAGGCAGCGAATGGATATGAGGAAGTGAATGTGCCGCACCTCGTGAAGCGTGAGTGCATGGAGGGCACCGGGCAGTTGCCGAAATTTGAGGACGATATGTACGGCACGGATCCGGGCGAGGATGGAATCAACCGCGTGTTTCTCGCACCGACCGCCGAGGTGCCGGTGACAAATCTTTATCGCGACATGATTCTCGCCGAGTCGGAGCTGCCGGTGAAAATGGTGGCTTACACACCATGTTTCCGCCGCGAGGCAGGATCCGCGGGGCGCGACAACAAGGGCATCATCCGCATGCATCAGTTCGACAAGGTCGAGCTCGTTCAGATCGTGCATCCCGACAAAGGCTTTGAGGTGTTGGAGCAGCTCACCGCCCATGCTGAGTCGATCTTGCAAAAGCTCGGACTGCATTATCGCGTCATCGAGTTGTGCTCGGGCGATATCGGTTTTTCATCGGCCAAGACTTACGACATCGAGGTCTGGGCACCGGGTCATGGCAAGTACTTGGAAGTTTCGAGTTGCTCGTGCTTCACCGATTACCAGGCGCGCCGGATGAAGCTGCGCTTCAAGGACGAGGAAGGGAAAAACCGTTTCCCACACACGCTCAATGGCTCGGGCACCGCGTTGCCGCGTCTGTATGTGGCCTTGCTTGAGCAGTGCCAGCAGCCTGATGGATCGGTGCGCATTCCCGCCGCGTTGGTGCCGTACTTCGGTGCCGAAAAGATCGGTTGATCCTGTCGCGTTCAGGCTGGCAGTTTGCCGACGAGCGCGATGAATTCTTTCGCCGCGTTGCTGAGCGGGGTGGCGCGTTTTTTCACGAGGTTGATGCGGCGTTCCGGCGAGGGCTGGGAAAACGCGCGGAAGCTTATCGCGTCGTTGTGGCGCGTGCGCACGGAAAGTTCCGGCACAATCGCGCAGCCCATTTCCGCCGCGACCATGGCCATGGCGGTCTCGAGTTGATCGCACTCGAGTCCTGCTTGGCCTTTGATCGTGCGGCACAGCTTGCGGGTTTGTTCGGCGAGGCAATGGCCTTCGCCGAGGTGAATGATTTTTGCGGTTTCGAGGTCGGCGGGTTTTGGCGCGTGGGCTGCTCGTGCGAGCGGACTTGAGCGGGGTGCGGCGAGAACGAGCGCTTCGCGAAACAATTCGCGCACACTGAGCGACCATTTTTTGCGGTCGTGGGAATTGATGTCGCTGGTGATGGCGAATTCGATCGAGCCATCGACGGCAAGTTGGACCAGTTCGTGGGTTTTGGCTTCGCGGATGTGGATGTCGATTTGCGGGTGGCTTCGCCTGAAGGTTGGCAGGAGTCTTTTGAGCAGGTGCGGCGCGATCGTGGGAATGATGCCGAGGGTCAGTCGGCCTTGTTGGGTTTCGCGGCGCTTGTCGAAGCGGTTGCGCAGTCGGGCGCTTTCGTCGATGAGCAACTTGGCATGTTCGAGCAGGATCAGGCCGGCGGCGGTGGGCTCGACGCCGCGCGGCTTGCGCTGCAGCAAAGGCTCGCCGAGTTCTTCCTCGAGATTGCGCAACTGCTGGCTGAGGGTCGGTTGGGCGACGCGGATCTTGCGGGCGGCCCCGCTGATCGAGCCCTCGTGCGCGATCGCCGTGAAGTATTCGAGTTGCCTCAGGTCCATGAGTTTTTTTCCCATAGGAATTTCCAATGGCAAGAATTCAAATTAAGTATTTTTCGAATGGGTGGAATTGGTTCATCTTATATCTTCACATCGCCGGATCCCGGCAATATCTCTCCGCACAACCAATCCAAGCCCCCCAAGATCATGTCCAACGAATCCAAATGCCCCTTCAATCACGGCCAAGTTTCCGGAGGTCAGGCCTCCTCGGCCGGTACCTCAAACCGCGACTGGTGGCCCAATCAGCTCAACCTGCGCATTCTTCATCAGCACACCGCCAAGTCCGATCCGATGGGTGACGGCTTTGATTATGCGGCCGAGTTCAAGAGCCTCGATCTCGATGCGGTGAAGAAGGATCTGCATGCCTTGATGACCGACTCGCAGGAATGGTGGCCAGCGGACTTCGGGCACTACGGGCCTTTCTTCATCCGCATGGCATGGCACAGGGCGGGTACCTATCGCACCGGTGATGGTCGTGGTGGCGCTGGCAATGGGAGTCAGCGCTTTGCGCCGCTTAACAGTTGGCCGGACAACGGCAACCTCGAC
>CAIVXP010000196.1 GCA_903909905.1 Akkermansiaceae bacterium | reverse complement strand
GGTTCCGGGCGGTTATGGCATTGGGCTATCGCTCGTGGAACGGCTCTGCAAGGCGTGCAACTGGACCTTTACCCGAGGCCTTGGGCAAGGTGGTGGAGCAAGGTTGGAGGTGGGTATTCCCGCACCTTACCATTTTCCAGATGCTTCATGAATGATGTTGGATGACACTTTCGCTGACAGCACGCTGGACATGGAGCGGGCCCGCTTTACGGCGGGGCTTGCTGACCATTTCACTTTTTGCGCGGGCCCACCCTTCTGGGTGGAAAGATGTAGCGATTTTTCATCCGACTTAAGCATTTCGTGTTTCATGAAGATAAGATGCGATAACGCATATCCCCTTATCAAGTAGCCACTTGCCGGACCTTTCGGAATGCGCTTGCCGCATTGGCGGCAGTTTTTCAACGCCGCGAGGCGCACTTGGCATGGCTGGAGCGAAGCGAAGGCAAAAAGGTCCCCGCCAAAGAGTGAGTCGGCGCCGCGAGGTCGCGACGCCTTACCGGGTGCTATCCTGTAAAAGCGAACGCGTCACGCTTTCTGGCAAGGGGTTGGCTGCGAGCCATGCCTGGGCGGCGGTGGCATCGCGGCGGATCCATGCGCCCATCGCGCGTCGATACATTTCGTTGCGGCGATCTTCATCGCCGATGCGCGACGCTTCGCCGAGTGCGGCGGCGGGGTCCTTGCCAAATGAGTGCCAGATGAAATTGCGCACCGTGCGGTCGTTCACTTCTTCGGGATATTGATCCATCAACGCGACCGCTTCATTCGGTTTACTCAAGGCGAGGCGAGTGACCACTCCGCGCAAGGCATCGCTGCGAATTTCTCCGGTCGGCAGTGTGTTGAGCGCGCTGCGGGCGGCGGCTTCATCCTGCTTCGCCCAGATGCCGAAGACATCGTCGAGCCGGCGGTCCAATGCCTCGCCCGGATTTTCCATGAGCCATGCGACCGTGCCGACAGGATCGGTTTTTGCCATCGCCTCGGCCGCGCGCATCATCGCGCCATTGCGCAGTGCGTCATCATCGATCGAGGAAATCCATGTGCGCGTGGACTCATTGCCCTTGGCGAGCAGATGCGGCAAAAGGGCGTCCAAGGCCTCGCCGCGTTCGACACTTCGTGGCATCGATTTGAGCAAATTGGCGGCACCCTCGATGTCGGTCGCCGCGATGCCGCGGATAACGCCGATCAACCAAGGATTCGCAGCGTCGCCCTGATGATTATTTTGCGCCCAGCGGATTGCGGCGGCGGCATCCTCGGTCGCCCAGCTCGCAAGAATCGCGCGGGCGGCGAATGGATTGTCAGTCTTGGCCTTGGCGTAGACCAGCGCCGCGAGCGGATCCGCCTTCGCCCATGCGGCAAGGATCAAGCCATATTCACCGAGTCGCTCTTTGGTGATGCCAAGAGCGCGGAAATGATCGACGACACCTTCAAAATCTCCGGGAGCCAGACGATCGAGAAATGCCAGCAGCGCGCGACTGCGTTCGTAGGGGTTTTCGCCGCGGACGATCGACTCGAGTCGCGCTAGGCGGTCGGTTGGAGAGAGTGGCTTCGCCGCTTGTGGGCCGGCGCGGTCACCGCGCGTGGCGGGCTTCGTTGAGTCATCCTCACTTCTCGGCGCCTGGCTTGCGCGCTTGTTTCGCTTTTCGTCGGCGGAGTCATCCAAGTTGGGCGCCGTAGTGACGCGGCCAACTTGGAAGCCAAGCACAGCGACGACCAAAAACGTGGCGGCGCTCAACAACGACTTGCGATTCATCGATGGCGGAATTTTGAGATTTTGAACCATTCCACAAAAATCCGCGCTCTCCAGCGGAATTTTGTGAAATTCACTCAGATGCCCGAGTGGCGCCTGCTGCCACTGTCGGTGCTGAGGAAGCGGTAATAAACTTCGAGCATCAGTATGCAAAGGGTGGTGCGGTAAATCTTGTCTTCGACAAAGGTATTGGCGCCCACCGCGCGAATTTTATTGGATTTTCCACCGCCTTTAGGGCCGGGCGTTTGCCAAGATCCGTCGGTATCCTGGCCTTTCAAGAGCTCATCACGGAACATGGCATTGTATTTTTCCCATGCCTCACCACCCACCTGCATCATGGCCTGCGATTCGTAATAGTGACCGTAGAGGTCGCAATATTCGTCGAAGTAGGTGAATTTCGAGTTTTCGAGAATGTACTTCGTTGCCTTGCGGACCTCGCTGCGGTTGCCCTGGCCCCACATCTGGTTTGCCAGCATTCCAACTCCCGTAAGCGTGTGATAATCATTATTAAGTGATTTAGTAGATTCATATCCATAGCCACCACTCTTATCCTGGCAATCATTGATGTAGCGAAGGGCCTTGTTAACGGTGGATTTCATCCCCTTGAGCTCGATTGGGGTATGACTCAAAGCCTTGAGCGCTTGGACATGCCAGCCGGTGATCGAGGTGTCGGTGTGGGCCTTATCGGAGTCGTCGTAATTATAAGCCCACCCACCGTTCTTATGCTGGTTGTCGATGATGAACTGGCCGGCTTTTTCGACCACCTCGGCAAGGTTCGGCACCACCAATTTCATTTCCTTACAGAAAGTCAGTGCTTCGGAGAGAGCGTAGGTGGCGATGGCATGCTGGTAGGGCCAGTGCTTGTCGGCGAGGTTGGTGGCCAGCAGGCCGTTGTTCTTCATGCCTTGGCCAACGAGATAAACGATGCCTTTAAGACAGGAATCGCCGAATTCGTCCGAGGCTGGTGTTTCGCAGTGGCCGAAGTAGGCGAGCAGGGCGAGCCCGGTCATCGCCACGGGCGGCCGGCCCCAGGACCCGTCCGCCGATTGGTTTGCCTTAAGCCAGCGCAGGCCCTTGAGGACCGCCTCCTCACAAGCAGGAATTCCGCCGTTTTCTTTGAGGCGTTGCAAGCGGTCCTCCTTTGAGCAGCGCTTGCGCATGG
>CAIVXP010000195.1 GCA_903909905.1 Akkermansiaceae bacterium | reverse complement strand
CGCATGGGCGAAGCGGCGAAGAAAATCATCGATTGGAAAAAACCCGATTTCATCGACATCAACTTTGGTTGCCCGGTGAACAAGGTGGTCGCCAAAAATGGTGGATCCTCATTGCTGAAAAATTGCCCCGTACTAGCGGAGGTTGCATACGGCGTCGCCCATGCGGTCGGCGACGAGGTGCCGGTCACTGCAAAAATCCGCACCGGCTGGGACTCGGAATCGATCAACGCGGTCGAGGTCGCAAAGATCCTCGAGGACAGCGGCATGAGCGCCATCACCGTGCACGGCCGCACCCGCGCCCAAGGCTACAGCGGCGAGGCCGATTGGAATGTCATCGACTCGGTCGCTCGCTCGGTGCGCATCCCGGTCATCGGCAATGGCGACATCACTTGCGGACGCGATGTGATCAAGCGCCGCAGCGAAACCGCCGTCTCCGGCGTCATGATCGGACGCGCCGCGATGCAGAACCCATGGGTCTTTCGCGAAGCCCGCCACTTCATCGAAACCAGTACCGACCTCCCGCCAATCGATCTCGACGAACGCTGGCAGTTGGTCATCCGCCACTGCCGCCTCGCCATCGAAAGCGAACGCTACGACAGCGAAAAACAAACGCTCACCTCCATGCGCTCAAGGCTCATGGCCTACTGCAAAGGCTTCCCCGGCGCTCGCGAACTACGCCAAAAACTTTGCCATGTCACCACCCTCGATGAAGTGAACGACCTAGCCGCCTTCTCCATCTCCCATGCTGAAATTGAAGAGGCGTGAGGAAGAGTGATTGGTTATTCGTTATTGGTTATTCGGGAAGAAAAAGAAGCCGCTTCTTCATATTCCCTCTTCCGTTTCGAATTTAGAATTTAAGATTTAAGATTTTTCCGGCTTCTTCATTGCCTTCCAACTTCGATGTTCAATGTTGGATGTTCAATGTTCAAAGTTTACCCCCCACCTTCACCAACGGCCCAATCAACTCGATCGTCTTCGCTCCAATACCCGAAACTCTGTCGAGATCCTTCAATGATCGATACGGCCTTGCCTTGATGATCTCCTCCGCGGTTTTCTTGCCAACTTTGGGCAGCTTCATCAGTTCCTCAAGCGTGGCCGTGTTTAGATCAACCGGATTGTCCTCGCTCGCATTTTCCTCACCCTGCGCGACCTTGAGTTCCTTCACCTCATCGCGCGCTTCCTTGCGCGCCTCCGCGAGCCTTGTCCAATCGGTGTGCTTCCATGCGCCAAGACCCTTGCGTGCTGCTATCAGTTCTAGATCCTTGAGGTGCTCGGCCCACTCCTCACCAGTTCGGCCATCGTGAAGTTGCCGCACCACCCCAAAGGCCCGAGCTAGGCCCGCATCGACCAAGGCTTCCGACAGATCACGACCGTCTGCCAATTCGACAAATCCATAGACCCGCTCAAAGCGGCCGTCACCACGCGCATCGGCAAACATCGTGCGCACGGTGAATGGCTTTTGCATCCACCCGGTGGAACTTACCTTCGCCGCCTCGCCCACCAATTTGGCCATCGTGATGTCGGCAATGCCGAAGTACCGCCGCTGATCCCGCAAGCGCCGCGCATTGGTGTCATCGCCCTTCACATGCATCTCGATGCAATCAACGCCATAAAGCCGCACCGTCCGCTCTTTACCATCGGGAAATTTCACTGCAAAGCTGTCACCATCGGCCCAATCTTTTGCGACAAAGTTACAATTTCGAAATGTCTGCAACTGGCCAAACAGGGCCGTTGTCAGAATCATCCACAGCAAGGGTACGAGCCTTATCACGCGGATGGAGTATCACGCCGCACACGGAGCCACAAGCGCGGACCCAAAGTCGCGCAGGCCACAAACAATCCTGCAGCTAGTCCCCACCACACACCCGGCGCACCAAGCCCGCCGCGAAACGCCAGCCATGCCGCCACCGGCAAGCCCGCGACCCAATACGCCACAAAGCCAATCAATGCCGGCATCCGCGCATCGTGCAATCCACGCAACATCGATGACGAGCCAACCTGTACTCCGTCAAACACTTGGAAAATCCCCACGATCATTAACATCGACGCCGCGATCCCCACTACCTCCTTCGCTGGCGTGAAGGCCAATGCCATTTCCCTGCCAAACAACAGAAAAATTCCTGCGGCAATCACCCCATACACCAACAGCAATAACCAACCCGACCGCACAATCGGCGAAAGCCGATGCATTTCACCCGCCCCATGCGCTTCCCCCACCCGCACGGTCAACGCCATCGATAGCCCCAGCGGCACCATGAAAGACAAACCCGCCAGAGTGATCGCGATCTGATGCGCGGCCATCGCCTCGCGCCCGAAGCGCCCCATGATCAAGCCCGTCACGGAAAATGCCGCGACCTCACTGAGCATCTGCAAACTCGCCGGCGCGCCGATTGTCATCAGCTTTTTCATGCCCGCCAACTTTCCCAAGCACAGCCACGACTCAGGCACCCAATCATTCAGACCGGCATGCCTCAGCCACACCAGCATAGCCACCAGGATCACCGTCCGCGCAATCAGCGTCGCCCACGCCGCACCCTCGAATCCCAATTTAGGAAACCCCATGTTTCCGTAAATCAAAAACCAATTAAGAACGACATTGAGTAAGACCCCGCCGAGAAAAATCCAAAACGGCGGCCATGGACGATTCAGCGCATCCGCATGGTTCTTCAAAGCGATTGAGGCCAGCGCCGGCACCATCGATGCCATGATGATACGAAAATAACCTACCATGCTCGCAGCCACCTCCGGGGGCTGACGGAACCAATCCAGACGAATCGACACGACCCAAGCGACCCCAAACAGCAAAAGCCCGATCCATAAAGCCATCCACAACCCGTCAAGGCAACTCCCTCGCGCCTTCGCCGCATCATCCGAGCCACGCGCGTTGGAACTGAAAACCGAAACCGCCGAAAGCAAACCAATGCCAAAAACAAACGGCACATGAAACAGCGAGTTGGCAAAGGTCAGCGCCGCCAGCTCGGTCACACCCAGCTTTCCAACCATCAGCGTGTCAACCACACCCATCAGCATCTGGCTCAACTGACCAATCATCAGCGGCACTGCCAAACGCAGGGTCAGTCGTGACTCGTGTAAAAAACTCATGGAAGCGCCTGTCATGCGCGAAACGACGCACGACTCCAACGAAATTATGCCCGAATCGCCCACTCCGCGCCGTCACGCGATTTCGCCCCATGACTAAGAATTTTTTTGCTTTGCCACCCATGCGCACGACGTTAGTTTCATCGCTGTCAGCGACATTGGCCTCCAAGCCAATCCGCCACACCCCATGCCTCGGTAGCTCAGTTGGTAGAGCAGTTGACTCTTAATCAATTGGTCCTTGGTTCGAATCCAAGCCGGGGTACTTTACAAAACAAGGGGTTTTTGAGTTTTTCGGCCTCACTCGCAAAAATGCCACTGCCCTTTGTGTGCCCTTATTTTTTGGAGTCGGGCAAAACGCCTTAGTCAACGGCGGCACTTTATGCAACACACTTGAGAATGGCGAGCGTCCTCAACCTCCGCAGCAAGGCAGCGCGGTTAAGGGTTCCCGCCTACCGCTTGCAATAGAGGCGGTGGTGATCCCTAGCTTGTCGCACGCCTCGGCATACTCGGCATCGTTTTTGATTGTTCGAGGTGAAACGCCAGTCTCCTTTGCTACTGCTTCTGCGGTTGTTTCCTTATTAGCAATTGGGCAACTATTGCCCAATTGCTCTTCTGTGTGCTGATTGCTTCCATCGCCACCGACCGACTTCTTCCGGCTGATGTAAAGCATGCCGCGTAATCTTGCCGCCACATCGGGCGACACATTCCGGCGGCCTAGGCAACAAAAAACCCACCGCCGGATCTCTCCGACGATGGGCTGACTGGTTTTGCACGGAAAGTTATTCGTCGAGCAGGGATTCGATTTCCAGCGGCTCGGACGCGGTGGGGAGCATTGCCACAATCGCACGGAGAGCGGATGGCGTGATGGGGTCGCCGGATCGCTGCAACTCTTGAACATAAAATGCACGGATGCCGTTGAGCGTTTCGGAGGGCTTGAAATCGTCGGGGTCGAGTCCGGCGGCGAGTTGCGCCTTGCGTTCTGACTGCTCGAGCTTCGAGGCTTTCGCCCGGATCTCATCGAGTTGCTGGCGGCGGATCTCGATGACGATGGGGCGGATCTCGGCCATGATTTGCAGTTCGCAATCGCTAACCAAACCGCGCAACTGCATTTGTGCTGCATCGAGGTGGCCGGGTGTTGAGAGCAAGAAGGTGGCAACGGCGGCTTGTGCGAGGGTGATGCGGCCATCAACAAAATTCCTTGCCGCATTCTTTAGCTCAGCATCGAGATGCGCCACGGCTCGGCCTTTGTCGCGTGTCGCGGTTAGCTTGTCGGCTGCGGCCCGAAGAGCGGCAATCTGATGCGCGGGCAGCTTCGGTG
>CAIVXP010000194.1 GCA_903909905.1 Akkermansiaceae bacterium | reverse complement strand
CATCCGCGTGCGCATCGATGGCGAAATGTTCGAAATCGAAAATGCCAAGTGGCCGCAAGGACCCTTCACATTGGAAATTGTCGTCGACCGCTTTGTGATCCGACCCGACTCGGAATCACGCATCGCCGACTCGGTCGAAACCGCCCTCCGGCTCTGCGGCGCAGAAACGATCGCCTCGCATCAAACACCCGATGCCGACGCATGGCGCGACCTCTCATTCCAAACATCCTACCGCAACCCGCACACCGGCGAACTGATCGGCGAAATCACCCCAAAACATTTTTCATTCAACTCCCACCTCGGCGCATGCGCCACCTGCGAAGGCCTCGGCACCGAACGCTACTGCGATCCGCAATTGCTCATTCACGATCCAAACTTACCGATCCTCAAAGGCGGCATCCGCGGGTGGTGGAAGGAAAAATCATCCCGCGAAAGCCAATTCCAACGCGAAACAAAAGTCATCCTGCAAGGATGCGCGCTGCCCGACGATGCGAGCTTTTCCCAACTCAACAATCCCGCAAAACGCCTGCTGTTTGACGGCGGAAAAATCGACACCGGCTGGACAGTCGGACCCGATAAAAAACCGCAAAAAATCGACACCGAAGGCCTCGCGAACGAAGCGATGCGCCGACTCAACGAAGCGAAATCCGAGATTACTCGACGCAGTCTCTCTCGCCTCATCGCCCACCGACCCTGCAGCAGCTGCCATGGCCGCCGACTCCAAGCGCAGTGGCTCGCGGTAAAAGTCTGCGGCAAGAATCAACAATGGCTCGGCATCACGGATTTCTGCGAACTTACCGCGACCGAAGCGATCCGCTGGCTAGATGGCTTCAGCACCGATCCCACCAAGGCCGATGTTTGCCAGCGCCTCGTCGCCGATGTCACAAAGCGCCTCCACTTCCTCGAAGAAGTCGGCCTCGGCTACCTCACGCTCGATCGCGCAAGCGGCTCGCTATCCGGTGGTGAAGCCCAACGCATCCGCCTCGCCACCCAACTCGGCGCCGGACTCTCCGGCGTACTCTATGTGCTCGACGAACCCAGCATCGGCCTCCACGCCAGCGACACCCGCCGACTCATCACCGCCCTCCAGCGCCTGCGCGACTCGGGAAATACGGTGGTCATCGTAGAACACGATGAGGAAATCATCCGCGCAGCCGATCACCTCATCGACATGGGACCCGGCGCCGGATCCGCTGGCGGGTTGATCCTCGCGTCAGGAAATCCTTTTAAAATCTCATCCGCGACCGGTGAATGGCTGCGATCGAAAGGGAAAACACAATCTGCCGGCAAGACCAAAAAATCCGCAATTTCAACTACGGCGAACATCGTAGAATTGAAAATTCGAAACGCCCGCGAGCACAACCTTCAAAACCTCGATGTCAGCATCCCGCTCGGCAAGTTGGTCTGCCTCTGCGGACCCAGCGGCAGCGGCAAGTCCACCCTCGCCGACGATATCCTGCGCCGCGCAATGGCTCGCCATTTCCACCACGCCGGCGAAACACCCGGCGCCCACGATGGCATCGACGGACTCGAACACCTCGGTAAATTCATCGTCGCCGACCAATCACCGATCGGCCGCAGCCCACGCTCAAACCCCGCGACCTTTACCGGTGCGTTCGACCTGATCCGCGAGCTCTTTGCCAAACTTCCGCTCGCCCGCCAACACGGGTTCACAGCCTCACGCTTCAGCTTCAACGCCGCTGGCGGACGCTGCGAACGCTGCCAAGGCAACGGCCGACTCAAAATCGAAATGCATTTCCTGCCCGACGCATGGGTCACCTGCCCAGCCTGCGATGGCAAACGCTTCAACCGCGAAACCCTCGCCATCACCTACAAGGGCAAGTCGATCGCCGATGTCCTCGACCTCCAAGTCTCCAAAGCACTCGCATTTTTCCAACCGATCCCAAAGCTGCGCCACACCCTCGCAACCCTCGATCAACTTGGCCTCGGCTACCTGCCGCTTGGCCAAGCGGCCAACTCACTCTCCGGCGGTGAAGCGCAACGCCTCAAACTCGCCCTCGAACTTGCCAAGCCCCCTGCCACCCACACGCTCTATCTCTTCGACGAACCCACCACCGGACTCCACTTCGGCGATGTGCAACTTCTCATCAAAGCCTTTCTCCAACTTCGCGACGCGGGCCACAGCGTGCTGGTCGTCGAACACCACCTCGATGTGATCGCCGCCGCCGATTGGATCATCGACCTCGGCCCAGGCGGCGGATCCCACGGCGGTCAACTCGTCGCCCAAGGCACGCCAAACGATATTCGACAAATTTCCAATTCCCCTACCGGCCAGGCGCTTGCGTTGCGGCAATAAACGATAACTTTTACCCCTCACCCCAACATCCGCTATTGCGACAAGCCCACCCCTGCACCACCGTTCTGCGCCTCCGTAAACCACCGCCATGTTTTCACCCGAATCAATCCTCGCCGACTTCCCGATCCTCGATCAAAAGATCCACGGACGTCGGTTGATCTATCTCGACAACGCCGCCACCAACCAAAAACCGCAGTGCGTTCTCGATACCTCGCGACGCTACTACGAATCGAT
>CAIVXP010000193.1 GCA_903909905.1 Akkermansiaceae bacterium | reverse complement strand
TGCGTCGGCGGCGGATCCAACGCGATCGGCATGTTCCATCCGTTTCTCGGCGATGAAAATGTCCGCATGGTCGGTGTCGAAGCCGGCGGCGATGGCATCATGCCCGAGCGTCATGCCGCGCGATTCCAAGGTGGCAAGCTAGGCGTTCTCCAAGGCACCAAGACCTGGCTGCTTGCCAATGCCGACGGACAAATCGAACTGACCCACTCCGTGTCGGCCGGTCTCGACTATGCAGCGGTCGGCCCGGAGCACGCGTATCTCCAGAACATCGGCCGCGTCGAATACACTTACGCAACCGATGCCGAAGCGCTCGCCGCCTTCAAAGAACTTGCCCACTGCGAAGGAATCATCCCCGCTCTCGAAAGCTCACACGCGATTGCCTACATTTCCAAAATCGCACCAAGCCTGCCACCAAGCACGATCATCATCGCCAACCTCTCCGGCCGAGGCGACAAGGATGTCGAGCAGGCGTCGAAGTATCTTCTTTGAGGTGGAGAGAAGCGAATTCAGGCAGGGACCCATGTGCCTTTGCTTCGCTCCGGCCATGCCAAGTCCGCTTCGCGGTTTTGAAAAATTGCCGCTAGCGCGGCAAATGCATTCCCTAAAGGTCCGTCTGATGGACCGTCATTTAATCTGCTTCTTGAATGGCTATTCAGAACATGGAACGGGACGCACCATGGACGGCCTGGAGCAAGATGCTCCAGCTACGAGGGAGAGCTGTCCCGCAAGATGCGTGACACTGCCGACGAGACGCCGGCGCTCCCCTTTGAAGAATCGGCTTCTTCATTCTTTTCCCCAATGACTAATGACCTCTTCTCTCCGACGGCGCAGCGAGAACATCAGCGTGCCACAAAGCACCAACAACGCGGATCCGGGCTCCGGCACAGCCGTCGTATTCCAGGCAAGACCAAAGTACTCGCTGTTCACCGCGTCGGTGGTGTCGAAAACCATATTTTCGTAGTTCACCTTGAAGCCGTAGCGTCCGGCATTGAGCCAATCAAAGCGCAGCATCTCGGTGTTGTTGTAGGTCGACATCGAGTCGCCGATTTTCGACACAAACTGCCCGGCCTCATCAACCGACCAAACCTCGAGATCGAGATTGGAAAATGCGAGATCCGATGAGGTGTTGGTGAGGTTGTCGAACTCACGAACAGAAAACCAGTTCAGCGCGACCGTCAGCGAAAACGCCTGATTGAATGAAGAGGAAAACACATATTCGAATGATTGACCGAGCCCGATGGTAGCCGCGTCCCAACCGTCTTCGCCGATCTGCCCGCCGCCATCCAAAGCCAGTTCGCGGGTGTTGGAGTAATAGACATCAATCGCTCTATCGAGATTCATCATCCCCGCGCCCGCGACCGCATCGAGTGACTGCGTGGTCACATTCATCGCGTTTTGACCATTGTTCCAGCCTTCAGTCTTGGTCGCCGAGGCCATCAAAACGGATTTGATCACCCGCGTGTCGAAGGCGTCGTCGTTTCCGTTGTGATTGAGAAACAGATCGGTTTTTGCCGCGTCTTTGAGCAGCGCAATGCCACCGGCGACCATCGGCGCTGCAAAGCTCGTACCACCTTGATTTAAGAAATACAGGTCGGTCGGTGATGGATTCTGAACGATGCTCGGAAGCCCGGCTCCGATGCCACCGCTGTTTCCCAAATATGCTGCAAGGTACATGTTTTCACCGGGCGCGGCGATGTCGACTGCCGACCGCACGCCGTTGTGCGTGATGCCGGTCACAGGATTGTAGAAATTCACCTTTCCGCGCGATGAGAATGAAGTTGGCTGATTAAAGTTGGTGCCGCCAATCGCGCCGACGGCGATGTTGTTGAAGCCCGAGGCGGGAGCACCGACCGTGGCGTTTCCTCCATTTCCTGCGGAGATCACCAAAGCGACCGAGGCATTTTGCCGAGCCAGCGCATCGATCGCAACCGATTCAACGGAAACGGCCGCATTGTCCACTCCGCCCCAGCTGCTGTTAATCACATCAGGTTTGGCGACTCCCGAACCTTGGAAAAAGGATCGGTACACACTGATCGTCGAGTTTTCCGAAGTGGTAAATGAACCCACATCCGTGTTGGAGTAATCGACTGCGATTGCACCCGACGCAAGCGCGGCCTCAGGCGCCATGCCGAGACCGGTATAGGTGTAGGCCCCGCCGTTGGTCGGAACATAGCCGCTGCCCGCAAGTACATGACCGACCATGGTCGCGTGGAAATCCAGTTCGTTGGTCAAGCCCGCTGCGGTGCTGTTGTAATTCGTAACTACATTGGTCTCCCCAGGCGCGCGGACAAAAACTTCATGCCCACCCCAAACATGTCCGGCCTCGATGTTTCCGATGACCGTGCTGGCTCCGCGATAGCCCGCATTGAAAAAAGTATTCCAGCCAACGACCTCATTGACAAATGTCAGGTTGTCGAAGGCACCGTTTTGATAGAAGCCGGAATAGATCAGGTTCTTCGGCTCATCCTCACCGCGTGCCGCCATGGAGGTCATGGCAAGGCAGAGGACGGATCGGGTGAGCGCGATCATGCAGATGCCAAACCTAATATTATGGAATGATGGCTCAATGTTTAAAATCAGGCTATCTGCACCTGCTTATCGACATCTTCGCGCAGGTTTTCGATGATGAAATCCTGCCTTTCGGGCGTGTTTTTGCCCATGTAAAAAGCTAGCAACTCCCTCACTCCCTTGCCCTCCTCGTATTCCACCGGATCAAGGCGCATGTCGGGTCCGATCATGAACCCAAACTCATCGGGCGAGATTTCACCGAGACCTTTGAAGCGCGTGATCTCCGAATTCTTACCCAGTTTTTCGAGTGCCTTTTTGCGCTCGTCGTCGTCGTAACAATAGATCGTCTCCTTCTTGTTGCGAACGCGGAAAAGCGGAGTCTGCAGAATGTGCAGATGACCATCGCGAATCAACTCGGGGAAAAACTGCAGGAAAAAGGTCAGCAGCAACAAACGGATGTGCATGCCGTCGACATCGGCATCAGTCGAGATGACCACGCGGTTGTAGCGCAGTTTTTCGATGCCCTCCTCAATGTCGAGTGCGGCTTGTAGCAGCGCGAACTCTTCGTTTTCGTAGACCACCTTGCGCGGCAGGCTGAAGGTGTTGAGCGGCTTGCCGCGGAGTGAGAAGACCGCCTGTGTTTCGACATCACGACTCTTGGTGATCGATCCCGATGCAGAGTCGCCCTCGGTGATGAAGATCGTCGATTCCAATCGGCGCTTGTGCTTGGTGTCGAGGTGCACCCGGCAGTCGCGGAGTTTCTTGTTGTGCACTTTGGCCTGACGCGCCCTCTCACGGGCAATTTTCTGCACTCCCTTGAGGTCCTTGCGCTCGCGCTCGGCCGAGAGGATCCGCTTCTGGATTGCCTCGGCCGCCTGCGGGTTTTTGTGAAGGTAATTATCGAGATGGGTCTTGAGGAAATTGCCGATGAAGGTACGCAGCGACTCGCCCTCGGGAACGATGGTCGTCGATCCGAGTTTCGTTTTCGTCTGCGATTCGAAAATCGGCTCCACAATGCGCACGCTCACCGCCGCTTCGATACCCGCACGGATATCCGCCGGGTCGTATTGTTTCTTGTAAAACCCGCGCACGACCTGAACCAATGCCTCGCGGAATGCCGCCAGGTGGGTGCCTCCCTGCGAGGTGTTCTGGCCGTTGACGAAAGTGTAGTACTCCTCGCTGCTCTCCGCGCTGTGAGTGAAGGCAACCTCTATATCCTTCCCTATCAAATGAATCGGCGTATAAAGCGCTTCGTGTTCCATCTCCTCGCGCAGAAGATCGAGCAAGCCATCTTTGGAGCGGAATTTCTTGCCGTTGAAAACCACCGTCAGCGCCGGGTTCAGATACGAATAATATCGGCACATCTTCTCGACGAAGGCTTCTTTGAATTTCGCCTTGGCGGGGAAAATCGTGCGATCGACCTCGAAGGCCAAGCGCGTGCCATTGTCCCCGTCGTCACGGCGCGGGTTTTTCATGTCGACCGTGAGAGCGCCCTTCGAAAACTCGAGTGCTTTTGTCTGACCGTCGCGCCAGGCTTGGATTTCGAAAAAGTCGGACAGCGCGTTGACCGCTTTGATACCGACGCCATTGAGGCCGACCGATTTCTTGAACGCCTCGCTGTCGTACTTGGCGCCGGTGTTGATCTGCGCCGCGCAGTCAAAAAGTTTGCCTAGCGGAATGCCGCGTCCGAAGTCGCGCACCTCGACTCTCCCCTGCTCGTCGATGTCGACGCGGATCTCCTTGCCGAAGCCCATGATGTGCTCGTCGATCGAGTTGTCGACGGCTTCCTTGAGCAGGATGTAAAGGCCGTCGTCGGCCGATGATCCGTCGCCCAATTTCCCGATGTACATGCCCGGCCGCATGCGGATGTGCTCGCGCCAGTCCAGTGATTTAATGTCTTCCTCGGTGTATTTTGCTGCCATGGGTATTGTTTAAGATGGGTTAAACGCTTTCCGATGGGCTGGCAAGTGCCGGATTGCATCAATCGGCGGCGGCAAAACGCCACATTGCCATTGCCACCCCGACGGCGCTTGGCCATTTTCTCTAGCACATGGACATACTCCACACGATTCTTGGACCCGATCCGGCCGCCGGCGCCACCGTCATCCTCATGCTCATCCTCATCGAGGGCATTCTGTCGGTCGACAATGCCGCCGTGCTGGCCACCATGGTGATGCGACTGCCATCTGAGCAACGCGGCAAGGCACTGAAATACGGCATCATCGGCGCTTATGTGTTCCGCGGAATCTGCCTCGCCCTAGCCTCGTGGCTCATCACGGTCTGGTGGCTCGAACCCCTTGGCGGGCTCTATCTGCTATGGCTTTCATGGAAACATTTTTCGCGCCAAGAATCGGTCGAGGAGGAAGGCGCGGAGGCCGTAGCGCACGAGGGCAACTGGCTCTACCGCCACACGCTGGGCCGCCTCGGACCCTTCTGGTCGACTGTGGTTGCCGTCGAGGTGATGGACCTCGCGTTCTCGATCGACAATGTCGTCGCCGCCGTTGCCTATGTGAAAAATTTTCCGATGCCCTCCAAGCTAATCCTCGTCTGCATCGGGGTGTTTCTCGGTATCTTGACCATGCGCTTCGCGGCTCAAGGATTTGTGAAATTGATGCACCGTTTCCACTTCCTCGAAACCTGTGCGTTTATCGTCATCGGCATTCTTGGGATCAAGCTGCTCCTTAGCGTTCCTCGCCATTTTCTCGCAGAGGGTCACATGGTGCATGATTTCCTCGCGAGCAAGTCCTTCGATCTGGGCACTTCCGTTCTCACGCTGATGATTTTTGTCATTCCGGTCTGCACTCACCTTATTCGCAGCAAGCGTTCGGCCCCGGGTGCGTCCGGCCATTGACGCAAGCCCATCGCCGGCCTATTTCTCCCGAGTGAGCGAACTTGTTCTTGGCATCGACCTCGGCACCACCAACTCGGCAGTCGGCGTGGTCGACTCGGGCTTTCCGGTGCTATTGGCAGATTCCGACGGGCACCGCATCACGCCCAGCGCGGTATGGATCGGCCGCGACGGCAGCATCGAAGTCGGCACCAAGGCCTTGCGTCGTAGGGCCATCGAACCCGACCGCGTCGTCACCAGCATCAAGCGACTGATCGGTCGCCGCGTCGCGGAAATCGACGAATCATTCCCCCACCCGATTGAAAAAAACTCCGTCGACGAACCCATGGTGCTTGGCAAGACACCGGTGGAGATCAGCGCGGAGATTCTCAAGGAACTCAAGCGCATCGCCGAGTGGCGCATGGAAACGACCATCACCAAAGCGGTGATCACCGTGCCCGCATATTTCCACGATGCCCAACGCGCCGACACCAAACGCGCTGCAGAATTGGCCGGGCTTGAGGTTTTACGCATTCTCAACGAACCCACCGCCGCAGCACTCGCCTACGGGCTCGACAAGCTCGGCGAACGCTCGCGGGTCGCGGTCTACGACCTCGGCGGCGGAACCTTCGACCTCTCGATCCTCGAAATGCAGGAGGGCGTTTTCCAAGTCCTTGCGACGCATGGCGACACACGACTCGGCGGCGACGACCTCGATGCGCTCATCATCGATCATGTGTTGCACAAGCATGAGTTGAGCGAAATTTCCTCAATCCAACGCATGCGACTGATGGAGGAAGCGGAGCGCGTGAAATGCCAACTTTCGGGTGATGAGATGGCCACATTTCGCCTGCCATTTTTTGATGACGATCGCAGCATCGAATTGCCAATCACGCGTGCAGAACTCGATATCATCGCCGCGCCATGGATCGCGCGTAGCATTCGTTGCTGCGCCAAGGCATTGGCCGATGCACAACTTGCCGCCAGCGACCTCGATGCGGTCATCCTTGTCGGCGGCAGCACCCGCATGCCAGCCGTGCGCGTTGCGGTGGAAAAGTTTTTCGGCAAAAAGCCCGACACCTCACAGCACCCAGACGAGGCCATCGCACTCGGCGCCACCATCCAAGGCGGCATTCTCAGCGGAGCACTCGGCAAGATGGTCCTGCTTGATGTGACTCCACTCAGCC
>CAIVXP010000192.1 GCA_903909905.1 Akkermansiaceae bacterium | reverse complement strand
GGCATCGCTGTTTACAACCCCGAGGACCACACCGGCCGTTCATTTCGGAAGTGCTTCCAGCTTTCAACCCACGCGGGCCGTGTGAAACACATCGCCCCTGCCGACTACCGTGAAGGCTCGCACCTCTGGCTGCTGCTTTCTGAAATGATTCGCGAAATCGGCGATCGCATCCTGCGCCGACGCAACGAAGAGCGCGACAACGCAACCGTTGCGGCCCCGGGGTTCTGATGGCACTCGTCAAAGATGCGTCGTCGCGCTTTGCGATTGTCGCCGCGGCCGTGAAGTGCACATTCTGCCTGCATGCCCGCCCTCATTAGCAAACCGCTGCTGCGCTGGCAGTCGATGCCGCTTTATTTTCGCACCCTCATCGGCATGGCGATTGGCGCTATCCTTGGAACCACCATGGGACCCGATGCGGCGATGCTCGCAAAACCCGGCTCAATTCTGATGGGCCTTGTGCAGATGCTGGCCGCACCCGTGGCGTTCTTCGCCATCGTGCACGCACTGGCCGGCGCAAAAATCGAACCCGGAAAAACCGGCACGCTCGTCAGACTGCTCGCCACCAACACGCTGGTCGCAATCATGATCGGATTGCTCGTTGCAAATTTCGTCCGCCCCGGCGAACGGAGAAGCCTCTCGGAATCCGATAAGGCAAAGGTTGAAGCGCAAGCCGCATCAATAGCAGATCAGATCGCCACGGCGGAAACCAGCGCGAAGCAATCGGGCCTTGGTGACAAGGTCCTGCAAATCCTCGAGAAACTCCCGCGCAGCGTCATGGGTCCCTTCACCGACGGCGGCAGCGTGATCGGCGTCATCGTACTCGCACTTATGCTCGGCCTGGCTTTACGCAAGGTGTCGCCGGACCCTGATGCGACCGTGAAGGTCGTGAAAGTTTTCATGGATGCCTTCATCGCGATGCTGCACTGGGTGGTACAGCTGGTGCCGATCATCGTTCTCGGCGTGGTCGCCGGCGAGGTTGGAATCAACGGATTCAGTTCGTTTTACAGCCTGCTTTGGCTCATCGCCGCAGTCCTGTTGGCCCTGGCCTTGCAGTTCATGTACTACATGGCAAGGGTCTCGCTGCAATCATGGGTCAGCCCCGCGCGACTCTTGCACGGGTGCCGCGATGCCCTAGCGATGGCATTCTCCACCGCAAGCTCCACGGCCACGATGCCACTCACTTACAAATGCCTCACCGAACGGGTGAAAGTACGCAAATCATCCGCCAACCTCGGCGCGCTGGTCGGCGCCAATTTCAACAACGACGGCACCGCCCTCTACGAAGCGATGGCTGCACTGTTCGTAGCGCAACTGCTCGGCCGTGATCTTGATTTCGCCCAACAGGCGGTGGTTGTGCTCTGCGCCGTCGCAGCATCCGTCGGCGCCGCAGGTATTCCCTCCGCAGGCCTCATCACCATGACGCTCGTTTTCACCGCCGTCGGCCTGCCGCTCGAATACAGTCTTTTGCTTGTGCCGATCGACTGGTTCCTCGACCGCTTCCGCACCATGATCAACGTGAGCGGCGACCTCTGTGTTTCATGCGTGCTCGATGGCCGCGAAAAACCTGAGGAGAGCAGTTGCCATGAATCGCATCCTGCCCTTTGAATAATGGCGATGAAAGCCATTGGCGCCCGCAAATTTCTTCCGACATCAGATCTCCAGTGCTTTGTTGAATTTGAGGCACACGATCCGATTCCAAATTCCGGCGATCTTGTCGTGCGCATCCATGCCTGCGCGGTCAATCCGGTCGACACCAAGATCCGCAAGTCACTAGGCGACACCATTCAAGATCCGCCGCGCATTCTCGGATGGGATGCCGCAGGCACGGTCGTTGCGGCAGGAAGTGAGGTCCACAATTTCAAAATTGGCGATGAGGTCTTCTATTCCGGCGACCTCACGCGACCCGGCTGCAACGCGGAGCTGCAAGCGGTCGATGCAAGATTGGTCGCACGCAAACCCCGCAGTTGGTCATTCGAAGAAGCCGCCGCAGTGCCGCTGGTTGGCATCACCGCATGGGAATTGCTCTTCGAACGCATGAGTGTGGACCTCGATGGCAAAGATCGCGGCAAAGCAATTCTGATCATCAATGGAGCGGGAGGTGTCGGCTCGGCGCTCATTCCGCTCGCCCGTGACGCCGGGCTCACCGTCATCACAACCGCTTCGCGACCGGAAACGATCGCTTGGTGCCAGCAACTCGGCGCGCATCATGTGATCAACCATCGCGAAGATTTGATCGCCCAATCTGAGGCCTTGGGTTTCACTTCGTATCCATTCATTGCCAACCTGTATCAGCCCGAAATCCATTGGTCGGCAACCTCGCAACTCATCGCGCCTTTCGGCACGCTCGGGCTCATCGTCGAGCCCAGCGAGAAGCTCCACCTCGGCGATCCGCTCAAGGCAAAGTGCGTGCGCATCGCGTGGGAATTCATGGCCGCGCGCGCGAAATTCCAATCGCCCGACATGCACGAACAAGGCCGCATCCTAGCCAAACTCGCTGCGCGCTGCGATGCAGGGCAATTTCCAAAAATCCACACCCGCGTGTTTGATTCCCTGAGCGTCGAAAACCTTCGCACCGCTCACATTGCCATGGAGCGGGGCGAGGCCCACGGCAAGTGGGTCTTCAACTGCGCAGTATTCCGATAATACAAAAAACCATGACCGCACACACCGAAACATTTTCCGTCCATACTCACGGCAAGGGAACAAACGAAATTACCAGTCAGATTGCCGCCATCGTTTCACGTGCGGCGATCCGCAACGGTACAGTCACAGTCTTCGTGCGCCACACCAGTGCCAGCCTCGTGATCATGGAAAATGCCGACCCATCGGCGCGCCGCGACCTCGAGGTGTTTTTTGAAAAACTCGTTCCGGAAGACACCCCATGGTTTATCCACACACTCGAAGGCCCCGATGACATGCCGAGCCACATCCGCATGGCGCTCACGCGGACGAGTGAGGTCATCCCAATCATCGACGGGAAAATGACACTCGGCACATGGCAGGGAATTTTTCTCTTCGAACATCGCAGCCTGCCGCACACCCGCCAAATCGCCATCAGTGTGATCGGGGAGTGAGGGCAGGAAACTCGCGCAATTTTCCGCCGATCACTTCCGCCGCTTCGCGCACGCTGATCGATCGACCTGCTTCGTTTTCAAGGCAACTCATCACCACACCATCGATGCCGCAGGGCGTGATCGCAAAAAACGGCGGCAGCGACTCGCGCGTAATATTGATCGCAAAGCCGTGCATGCTGATCCATTTGCGCACGCCGACACCGATCGATGCGAGCTTGCGATCGCCGACCCACACACCAGTGAGCCCGTCGCGCCTTTGCGCGTCGATGCCAAAGTCCTGACATGCAAGAATGAGCGCCTCCTCAAGCGAGCGCAAATGCGCGTGAAGATCCCTGCCGCGCGGGTTGAGATCGAGCACAGGATAACCCACTAACTGGCCCGGTCCGTGATAGGTCGCCTGACCTCCGCGATTGGTTTCATGCACACGGCACGAAAGGTTTTCCGCATCGCGCAAGGAGCTGCGGTCCTTCAAGCGCCCGATCGTGTAAACCGGTTCGTGCTCGAGCAAAAAAACCGCATCGCCCGCCTCACCCGCCAGCAGTGCATCGACTCTCGCCTCCTGCAGACGCAAGCCATCCTCGTAGGAAACGGGATCGGGCAGATGGATGATTTCGAGC
>CAIVXP010000191.1 GCA_903909905.1 Akkermansiaceae bacterium | reverse complement strand
TTCAAAGACCTGCTGCACGACTTCGTAGTCCTCCATTTCGGACGAGATCTGCACGCCGAGTTCCTCGCAGCGCAAGCGGCGACCGGCCGGGCTGAGTTCGAAGAAATCATCGCCGGCAGCGAGCTTGATTAGATCATGGTAATTCGCGCGTCGCCACGGACGCGTGAGGTCAATCGTGCGCGTGACATTGCCGTCCTCGTCCTTGTGCTCGATTTTCAAGCCGCCGCAAAATTTCTCTGCGAGGTGACAGGTCATTTCCTCGACGAGGTTGGCCATTTCTTCGAAATCCGAAAACGCCCAGTAGGCTTCGAGCATCGTGAACTCAGGATTGTGGCGGCGCGAAATGCCTTCGTTGCGGAAGTTGCGGTTGAGTTCGAAAATTTTCGTGTAGCCGCCGACGAGCAGGCGCTTGAGGAAAAGTTCCGGCGCGATGCGGAGCGTGAGCGGCATACCGAGCGCGTTGTGATGCGTCTCGAAAGGACGCGCCGCCGCACCGCCCGCGACATCTTGCAGCATCGGGGTCTCGACCTCGAGAAATCCCCTGTCCTGCAAAAACTTGCGGATCTCGGCAAGCATCAGCGAACGCGTCACGAAGAGGTTCGCGCTCTCCGGATTACCCATCAGGTCGAGGTGGCGCTTGCGGTATATTGTTTCGCGATCGGCGAGACCATGGAACTTGTCGGGCATCGGACGCAGCGACTTCGATAGCACCGTGAAATTTTCGACCTTCACCGTTGGCTCGCCGGTCTTGGTGAGAAAGGTCTCGCCCTCGATGCCGATCCAATCGCCGCGATCGAGGCATTTCCACGCGGCCGCCTCGTTTTCGCTGAGGTTCTTGGTGCCGAGGTAGCCCTGGATCGATCCGAGCACATCGCCGAGCTGGAAGAACACCGACTTACCCATGTCGCGCAGCGCGGTGATGCGGCCCGCGATCTTCACGCGGCGGCCTTCGCTGAAGTTGGCCCGCAGTTCGCCCGGGGTGGTGTCGACGGGATATCTCGCACCATAAGGATCGATGCCGAGCTCGCGGAGTTTGGCGAGTTTCTCGCGGCGGATGGCGATGAGTTCGGCCTCGGTCGAATGCGTTTGTGGCGTGGCGTCTGCGGACATGACAGGCATGGCTTAAGCGCCCCGGCGGTCTCCCGCAAGAGTTGAAACGAATTGCCCTGCGGAAATCGCCTGCCTTGGCGGAAATTTCGCATGGCCCGCACCGCCATCCGGTGCTACCCCTGCCTCGGATGTTTGAGGTCAGGCAAAAACCGGAAATGGTCGAACGCGCGCTGCTGGTGCGCTTTTGTTTCGATCCGCGGGAAATCGATGAGGCGGAGTCGCTGCTCGAGGAGCTTGGCGAGTTGGTCAAAACCCTGGGCATCGAGGTGGTCGATTCGGTGCTCGCCCGCTGCCGCGACATGCACAAGAAATTGCTCTGCGGCACCGGCAAGGCCGATGAAATCGTCAGCCTCGCCCGCGCGCATGACTGCGATGTGATCGTCATCGACAATGGTCTCGCGCCCTCGCAGCAACGCGAGTGGGAAAAACTCGCCGACCTCTGCGTGATCGATCGCGAGGAGGTGATTCTCGATATTTTCGCCAAACGCGCGCAGACGAAAGAAGCACGCCTGCAAGTCGAACTTGCACGCATGCAATACGCGCTGCCGCGACTCGCAAGAATGTGGGGACACCTCGACCGCGAGGGCGGATCCGGCGGCGGCCAAGGCGGTGGTGCGGCACGCGGCATGGGCGAAAAACAAATCGAGGTCGACCGCCGACTGGCCAACCTCAGCATCGATCGCTGCAAGCGCGAACTCGAACAGGTCCGCAAACAACGCCGCACTCAACGCAAGGAACGCGAGAAACTTGAGACCCCTCACGCCGCCATCGTCGGCTACACGAATGCCGGCAAGTCGACCTTACTCAATGCGCTGAGCGGCGCCGAGGTGATGGCCAAGGACATGCTCTTTGCCACGCTCGACACGACCACGCGACGCATCGATCTGCCCGATGGCCAACCGCTGCTGCTCACCGACACGGTTGGCTTCGTGCGCAACCTCCCCCACCGCTTGGTCGAGGCCTTCAAGGCCACGCTCGAAGAAGCGGTGCTCGCCGATTTCCTCATTCATGTGCTCGATGCCACCTCGCCGGAAATCGAACGCTTTCACCGCACCACCCTCGAGGTGCTCGACGAACTCGGCGCCGAGGGCAAGCCCACAATCACGGTCCTCAACAAAATCGACCGCGTCGAGGACCCCGAGCAAATCGCCTCTCTCGCACGGATGTTTCCCGATGCCCTTCGCGTTTCGGCAGTCACGCACGCGGGCCTCGACCGCCTGCTCGACGCCTGTTCGGCTGCTCTCGCCGACCGCGTGCGCTGCCTCGATTACCGCATCCCTCAGCAACGGGCCGACCTCGTGGGCCTTTTGCACCGAGATGCAAAGGTGCTCTCGACGGATTATGAGGGAAATGACATCCTCGTACGCGCAGTGGTGCCGCCGATGCTTGCCGGGAGGCTCGAGACATTCGTCGCGCAACCTGCCTAAACCCGCTTACCAACCCATTTGCCATGATTCGCGTTTTGATCATCCTCACATGCCTGGCGCTCGTCTCGCTCCACGCGCAGGAGCCGGCGACCGATTCCATCGAGCAGCCTGCCCTCAAAGCCCTGCCCATTGGCGGCGACGATGATATCACCTCGCAAACTCTTCCCGATGAAGTGGTGAGCATACCGGAGGAAACGACCGCCGTGGTTGCGGATGAAACAAACGAAACGCCGACCGCGATCGTCATTGATGAGCCTGCCGAGATCGCAAGCCCGCCGAGCGCCGCCGCTTCGAATGCCAAACCCGAAGGCCTCGAGGCACTGCGCCTGCAGGTGTTTTTGGACAAATCCGACTTCGGCCCCGGCGTGATCGACGGCCGCATGGGCCAGTTCAGCGAACTCGCCGTGCGCTCATGGAATGAAGTCAACGGCCACCCGCTCGACGATTGGTCGGCAGTGACAGTCGCCGCCAAGGCTGCCGTGCCCGAGCCGTTGATCACCGTCGCTGTGCCGAATGTCGCAAGCAAATGGGTGAACCCTTCATTGCCCACCAAACGCAGCCAGCAGGCATCCACCAAAAGAATGAGCTACCGCAGCATCGCGGAGTTCATGGCCGAGCGCTACCACAGCGATGTCCCCTACCTCACCGAACTCAACGCGGGCGTGAAAATCCAAAACCTCAAGCCCGGCGACTCGCTCATCGTTCCGAATGTCGCCCCCTTCGAAATCGAAAAACTTACCGGCGCGAAATACGAAGCGGACGCCGCACTCAGCGAACGCCATGTGGTGGTGAATACGAAAATCAACCAAGCAAGAATCTTCGAAGCCGCACCTGCCGCCCTGGTGGTCGATGAATCGGAAGCTGACACCGCACCCGTCACAAAGACCAAAGCCAACCGCGCGCTGGTCGCCTCATTTCCGATCACCCCCGGCAAGCCGCAGTTCATCAAGTTCGGCACTTGGAAGCTGCTCAACATGATCGAAATGCCCCACTGGCGCTACGACCAACAACTCCTCGATA
The DNA here is from genome assembly GCA_903909905.1 of Akkermansiaceae bacterium. Classification (GTDB taxonomy): domain Bacteria; phylum Verrucomicrobiota; class Verrucomicrobiia; order Verrucomicrobiales; family Akkermansiaceae; genus Luteolibacter. The sequence continues at coordinate 1,581 of CAIVXP010000191.1, read as the reverse complement.
CCGGCAAAAGAAGCGCCAACGCCATCAATATCCCGCCCGGCCCCAACAGCCCGGTCGGCGTGATCTGGAACGGCACCAGCCGCCCCGGCATCGGCATGCACGGCACCTCCGACCCCGAAACCATCGGCCGCGCCCGCAGCGCCGGATGCATCCGCCTCGCCAACTGGGACGCCATCCGCCTGCCCAATCTCATACGCCCCGGCGCGACGGTGGAAATCCGCTGAGAAAAAAATTCTTCATGCGTGATGCGACTAGCTAGCATCGCCTACCAGTACATCTAAACACCCCTTGATGTCTTTTCGCGGGCTCACGCGGGCGCCTTGGTTTTTTTCATGCGGCAGCGGTCGCTGCAAAATTTCACTTCGTCCCAGACCCGCTCCCACTTTTTGCGCCACTTGAATGGGCGCCCGCAGGTGGCGCAAATTTTCTCGGGCAGGTGCTGTTTCTTCACGCCTCGATGCTCGTAATTTGCTCTTGGCGGGATCAAGGATATTTGGGTGTTTGATGCTGAAGTACGTAAAAGACAACTCGCCGATGGCGCTGCCGAAACTTGATGCTATCCTGCGCCGCATGAGCCTGCATCACGCCTACGTCGGTTCCCTCGTTGCCGATGCCCTCGCAATGCCCGGCCATTGGTATTACGACCGGTCGGCACTGCGAAACGACTATGGGATGCTCGATCATTATCAAGCTCCGCGAAACCCGCACCCGGGCAGCATCCTCTGGCGATCGGAATACCACCCGCTCAACGAGCGGGGCGACATTCTCCGCGAGCAAGCGGTCTACTGGGGTCAGCGCGGCATTCACTATCACCAATTTCTCGAAGCCGGTGAAAACACGGTGAACTTCCAACTCGCCACCGAGCTTCACCACCAAATCATTTCGCACGGCAACTACGATCCGGAGCGATGGGCGCTGCGCTACATCGAATGCATGCTCACACCCGGCTGGCATCGCGATACCTACCTTGAAGAGTACCATCGCGGATTTTTCACCCGTTACGCGCAAGGCAAGGCGGTAACCAAATGCGGAATCTCCGATGAACACATCGGCGGACTCGCGCAAATCCCCGCGCTGCTTGCCGCACTGCCGGAGGATGCCGATTGGCGGTCCGCCACACGCGAGCACCTTGCCCTCACCCACCGCCACAGCAATGTTCAGCGAGCTGCCGATTGCCTCGCCCGATTGTTGAAATCCATCACCACCGGTACTCCGCTGCGCGAAGCGATCGCTCGAGAAGCCGGTGATTGGTTTTCGAGCCGCAAAGCCGAGAGTTGGGCGAAGCGACCGGATGACGAAATCATCGGCAGTGTCCTGAGCCCTGCTTGTTACATTGATCAGGCATTTCCCGCTGCGCTCTATCTGGCATGGAAATATCACGACCAGTTCGACAACGGCATCGTCGCCAACGCCATGGTCGGCGGAGACAACTGCCACCGAGGCTCGGTCGTGGGCTCGTTGCTTGGCGCAGCGAATGGCATCGATGATCGCTGGATCGAGGGCTTGAAGGCGTTTCGCGAAACATCCAAGGATCACTGAAATGCAGGACGAACTTTTCACGAACCCGTTACCCGCATTTGC
>CAIVXP010000190.1 GCA_903909905.1 Akkermansiaceae bacterium | reverse complement strand
CCGGCTCGCCCGGCCACAGGTCGAGCATCATCCACACGAGGGAGGCCAGGATCATCGTCACGCCGGTGAGCGCGGCGATCATCGTGCCGGGAAACAGAAAGACATCGACGATCACCAATGAGACGCCGAGCGCGAAGAGCAGGACGGGCTCGTGCCCTGACAGACCCGCGACATGGTGACCAAAAAACACGATGCCCAAAAGAATTGCGCCGCTGATGCCAAAAACACCGAAGCCTGGTGTTTTGAATTCGATGAAAAGCGCGAGCAGGCCAAGCCCGAGCAGGATCGGCGTAAGGCTGGTGAGGTATTGGGCGAGTTTTTCCGACCATGTGACTTCAAGCCGCACCACCGAATAATTTCCCGCGCCGTGAAGTTGATCGAGCAAGGCGTTTAGATCCTTCGAAATGCCTGCGCCAAGCAGGGGCATGGGAGGATCGCCGTAGGTCTTCATCGCTTCCTGCGCGGTAAGCGAGAGCAGTTCGCCCTTTTTCTTGATGACCGTGTCGCCGATCTTGAACTCCGAATCCATGTCGATCATCGCCGAGACCACTTCGCCGCGATAACCTTTGCCTTCGGAAATCGATCGCACGCGCGCCTTGAGGTAACTGACAATTTTGCTTCGCATCGTCTCATCGATTTCCGCGCCGGTCGCGAGCACGGGTGCCGCGGCACCGATCACGCCTTCGGGCGCGAAGTGGATCTCATCGGTGCCGGCAGCGATCAGCGCACCGGCGGAGATCGCTTCGCGATTCACATAGGTCACGGTTTTTCCGGGAAATTTCTCCAAGGCCTTGAGCATCTCGAAGGTCACCTCGAGTTCGCCGCCGGGCGTTTCCATGTCGAGCAAGATGGTGTCGACCTTGTTCTCGATCGCGTCCTTGAGTCCGCGGCGCAGGATGAAGAGCTCGGGCTTGGCGATCTGCGCGCGGATCGGAATGACGACTACCTTGGCCGGATTTTTCGGTATTGGTGGCGAAGTGTTTTCAGTCTCCGCGCCGAGCGGCAAAACGCAGGCGGCAAAAGCTGTTAGAATCGTCGGCAACAAATGCTTCACGGGCTCTATCATGCACCGGGATCGGCATCGCGCAAGACGGCCTTGGCCGAATTGCTAACAAAGCCAACCTACGCGAACTCGTAGCGCAGTGCGGAAATGCAAAACAGCGATGCGGTCTCGACGCGCAACACGATGTTGCCAAGCGACACGGGGATGAATCCGGCAGCCAGCGCGGCGGCGGTTTCTTGCGGTGAGAAATCACCCTCCGGGCCGACGAGGATCGTAGCCTCGGTGGTGGCGGGGTGCGCTCTGAGCACTTCGCGCATGGCCTGCGCACCAGGCGCGAGCGATGCGATGAGTTTGAGCCCGGAAATTTTTTTCGTGCCCGCGATCCATGTGTCGAATGCGACAGCAGGAGAAATTTCCGGCAGCATGTCTTGGCCACATTGCTTGCATGCCTCAAGCGCGACGCGTGTCCACTTCTCCGACTTGCCCTCGCCCGGCTGCACGATCGTGTGGCGCGTGACGAGTGGCTCGATGCCTGCAACGCCAAGCTCGACCGCCTTTTGTACGATCAAGTCCATCGTCTTGCCCTTGGG
>CAIVXP010000189.1 GCA_903909905.1 Akkermansiaceae bacterium | reverse complement strand
TGAGGATGATCTTGAAGGTGGCTCCATTCATCTCGACCGGATCGTGCCGGTGTATCGGAACATTTCCGGCCTCGCGCAACGCCGCTTGCGCGAGGTGATGCACGAGTTGCTTGAATTGGTGGATCCTGCGAGCCTGGAAACCGGTATCGATGTCGGCAGTGGGATTGCGCGGGGCGATGATCTGCGGGCGGTGCATTTTCCTGATTCGTTTGAAATGGCGAAGTCCGCTGGCCGCAGGTTTGCGCTCGAGGAATTTTTTGCCGTGCAGCTCAATGTGCTTTGGCGGCGCAAGAATCATCGTCGGCTCGAGGGGCGCACACATGGACGCAAAACAACCTTGCTGAAGAAATTTTACTCGAGTCTGCCCTTTGATCTGACAGGGGCGCAGAAGAGGTCGATTCGTGAGATCATTGAGGACATGCGCGACCCGCGTCCGATGGCGCGCTTGATGCAAGGGGATGTGGGCTCGGGAAAAACTTTTGTCGCGATGGCGGCGATGCTGATGGCTGTTGACTCCGGCTCGCAGGCAGCGCTGATGGCCCCCACGCAGATCCTTGCAGAGCAGCACTTTTTGACATTTCGCAAGTGGCTTGAGCCTTTGGGGATTCGCATCGCCCTGCGCACCGCATCGCGTGATGAGCGAACCCATGGGGATGATGATTTACAGCCGCAGATGATCATTGGCACGCATGCCTTGATCCATGGCGGTGGAAATTTTGAGGATCTCGGATTGGTGGTGATCGACGAGCAACACAAGTTCGGCGTGGGTCAGCGCGCGGCGCTGATCGGCAGGGGCACGGCGCCGGATGTGTTGGTGATGACCGCGACACCGATTCCGCGCACGCTGACGATGACCCTGTATGGCGATCTTGATGTTTCTGTTTTGGATGAAAAACCGCCTGGGCGCGGAGAGGTGGTCACGGCGGTTCGCGTTTCCGCCAAGCAGACGGATGTCACCGCGTTTGTGAAGGGCAAGATCGCGGAGGGGCGTCAGGCCTATCTGGTGTATCCTTTGGTGGAGGAAAGCGAGGGGCACAAGGTCGCGTCGGCGGTGGAGGCGCATACCAAATGGAAGAAGCGCTTATCTAGGCACGAGGTGGGCTTAATCCATGGCAAGTTGAAGCCGGATGAAAAAGAGCGGGTGATGCAAGATTTTCGCGAGGGGCGGATCGGGGTTTTGGTGGCAACATCGGTGATCGAGGTGGGCGTCGATGTTCCGAATGCCTCGCTGATGGTGGTGCATCATGCCGATCGTTTTGGCATGGCACAGTTGCACCAACTGCGAGGGAGGATCGGCCGCGGTGGCAACAAGGGTTACTGCATCTTGCTGAGCGATGGAAAAAATCCTGAGGGCATGGAAAAGCTCAAGGTGCTGGAGGGCACGGGCGATGGGTTTGAAATTGCCGAGGCTGACCTGCGTTTGCGTGGGCCGGGTGATGTGCTGGGGACTTCGCAAAGCGGCCTTGCGGAGCTGAAATTTGTGGAGTTTCTCGCCGATCCTTCCTTGGTGAGGGAGGCGGGTAAACTCGCGGCCGAGGTGCTCGCGGCGGACCCGGATCTGAGTGGGCGTCATGCGGGTTTGCGCGGGCTGATCAAGGAGCTTGAGGCCGAGGGATTTTCGCAGGGCGGGACAGTCTGAACGGTTGCCGAAGGGAACTTGACTCTTGCTTAAAACGCGGGCAGGGGTCAACGATTGGGCGTGACGCATCATCGTACCGACGACCTCCGGATCACCGGCCTGAATCCGCTCATCTCGCCAGCGGTGTTGGCTTATTATTTGCCGCTTGGCGAAAAGGCCTCCGAGTTGGTCGCGGGCTCGAGGACTCAAGCTGATGCCATCATTCAGCGTGAGGACGATCGCCTGCTGGCGATTGTCGGGCCTTGTTCAATTCATGACCCCGAGGCGGCGCTCGAATATGGCGAAAAACTCCGCAAGGAGGCCAAGCGATTTGAAAAGGATTTGTTCGTGATGATGCGCGTCTATTTCGAGAAGCCGCGTACGACGGTCGGTTGGAAGGGCCTGATCAATGATCCGCGGCTCGATGACTCGTTTGATATCAACCAAGGCCTGCGCGTCGCGCGTGGCTTGCTGCTCGATCTTGCCAACATGGGCGTGCCGGCAGGGACGGAATTTCTCGATACGATTTCTCCGCAGTACATCGCCGACCTCATTGCGTGGGGGGCGATTGGTGCCCGCACGACCGAGTCGCAGATTCATCGCGAATTGGCTTCCGGACTTTCGATGCCGGTGGGCTTCAAGAACGGCACGGGTGGTTCGGTGCAAATCGCCATCGATGCGATCCAGTCGGCCTCGCGACCGCATCATTTTCTCTCGGTGACCAAGCAGGGGGTTTCGGCGATTGTTTCGACAACCGGCAACAAGTCCTGCCATCTGATCCTTCGCGGCGGTAGCACAGGGCCGAACTATGAGAAGCCGTTCATCGACGAGGCGGTGACGATGCTGCGCGAGCAGAGCATGAACGAATCAATCATGATCGATTGCTCGCACGGCAACTCACTCAAGGACTTCCGTAACCAGCCAATGGTCGCCCGCAGCATTGCGAATCAGGTGGCCGAAGGCTGCAGCGAAATCACTTCGCTGATGATCGAGTCGAACCTTGT
>CAIVXP010000188.1 GCA_903909905.1 Akkermansiaceae bacterium | reverse complement strand
GTTTGCTGATGCGCCCCCGGCCGCCGCGCCGCCAATTCGCATAGCCCGCGAATGAACGCACCATGCGCCTCCTCGCCGCCATCGCGGTCCCAAGAAATTTCCGGCACCGCCGGCAATGGCACCCGCAGCGCCTGCTTCAACTCGACGATTCCCTTGCGCGCATTCGCCTGCATCGCAACCACCGGCACTCCCAATTCCTCGGAAATTTTCGCCACATCCAGACGCAAGCCAGCCTTCTCGGCGACATCGACCATATTCAACGCGACAAGCACCGGCAGCCCCAACTCGATCACCTGCATCGCCAAGCGCAAATGCCGCTCAAGGTTCGAAGCATCCACCACACACACCACCACATCGGGCTTGCCCATTCCCGGCAACTCACCGCGCAAAGCCTCCACCGCGATTCGCTGATCCGGCGCAGTCGATTGCAACGAATAGCAACCAGGCAAATCCACGACTCGCATCTTTCTCCCGTGCGGCGTGAAAAATTCGCCCGACTTCATTTCGACAGTCACACCGGCAAAATTACCGATCCTCTGGTTCGAACCGGTCAGCGCATTGAAAACAGTCGTCTTGCCCGCATTGGGATTGCCCACCAGCGCCACCACCGACGCAGCCTCGGGTTCCTCATTCATGCCGATTAATAAATCAACGGCACGGTGCCACCACTACCTGATCGGCAAGCTCACGGCTGATCGCCATACGCGTGCCGCAGACCGAGCAGATCAAATTGCGCCCCCCGGCAAGTTTTCTCACCTGCAGTTGCTCGCAAAAACCCAAATCCCGCAGCTGCTGGCAACCCGGGCCATTCAGCACACGGATCGTCACATCACAGCCCACGGCGACCTGGTTCAAGGTCAGGGCACTGTCAATTTCCAGTTCGGCGGCAAGTCCGGCAGGCATCTGGGAGAAATTTGGCCTAATTGAGACTGATTTGCAACAACAAAAAAGCCTTCTGTGAGCCTAAAAAGCTCAGCTTAAGCTCCTTCAGCCAGCCTCTCTGCCAACCTTTCAGGCAGCCCTGCGGCGAGGATCTTTTCTTGAGTTTTCGCGATGTCATACTCCACCCGCCGAAAAACGACGAGATTGAGCGCGGGTTCGTAGATCGCGTAACAAGCCCGCCAGTCGCCATCGCGGGGCTGGCCGACCGAACCGGCATTGATGAAATACTTCATGCCCGGTTCGATGGTCACCCGATCAGCTGGGACTGTGGTGATCCTTGACGATTTGACGAACACCATGGGCTTGTGCGTGTGGCCATGAAAACAAACCTGCGTGTACTGAAAGGGAAAATTCGCCAACGCGTCGTAGTTATTGAACACATACCCCCAGTGCGACGGCTGATCGAGCGTGCTGTGCACCACCGTGAAATCCTCAATCTGACGCACCATTCGCAACTTTCTCAGCCACTGCTTTTGCTCATCACTGAGTTGCTGGCGCGTCCATTCCATCGCCTCGGCCGCGACCGGGCTTAAGGTTTCAAGCGAGCGGTCGTTTGAGGCATCATCATCGTGATTGCCCTTCACCACTGGGCAGCCCATCTCGCGCACCTTCTCGAGACATGCCACCGGATCGGCATTGTAACCGACAATATCACCCAGACAGATGTGATGAGTCACCCCCTGACCGGCGGCATCCGCGAGCACGGCTTCCAACGCCTCGAGGTTGGCGTGAATGTCACCGAAAAGAGCAAAACGCATGGAATAAGGACCTTTGGGGCAGGACATGATGCCTCGCCCCGCCCCGCTGTCGAGCCCAAAGCTAAGTTGCGGCAAGCGAACACTTGCATCGTTCGGGCCGGATGCCTAATTTCCGCGCGCCATGCCGACCAATGCCATACTCGCCCTCGAAGACGGTCGCTTTTTTCACGGAACCTCCTTCGGATCCACCGGAACCACCACCGGCGAAATTTGTTTCAACACCTCCATGACCGGATACCAGGAGGTCATCACCGATCCGTCCTACCGCGGACAGATCGTGAGCATGACCTACCCGCAAATCGGCAACTACGGAATCAACCCCGAGGATGCGGAATCAAGCCAACCGCACATTCGCGCCTTCGTGATCGGCGAACTTTGCCGCACCCCTTCGAACTGGCGCTCGACCCAACCGCTCGACGCCTACCTTGCATCTCATGGCGTGCTCGGCATCGAAGGCATCGACACCCGCGCCCTCACCAAACATCTCCGCTCTCTCGGCGCGATGCGCGCCTGCGTCACCACCGAACTCAGCGCCGATCAAGCCGTCGAAGCCGCACGCAATTCGCCATCGATGAAAGGCATGGATTATGTGAAGGAAGTTTCAACGCCCAAAGCCTACCTCTGGAGCGATGAATCCCGCCGCTGGATCCTGCCTAATGTCTCCACCAACCAACCCGGCCCCTACGAGGAACTGCCACCGGTGAAACACCGCATCGTCGCATACGACTTCGGCATCAAATTCAACATCCTGCGCAGCTTGCGCCAATCGGGCTTCGAAGTCGAGGTGGTGAACTCCACCACCAGCGCCGCCGAAGTCCTCGCCAAAAATCCCGACGGCATCTTCCTTTCCAACGGCCCCGGCGACCCAGCCGCGCTCGACTATATCCACAGCGAACTGCGCCAACTCATCGGCAAAAAACCCATCTTTGGCATCTGCCTCGGTAACCAACTCCTCGCCCACGCCTACGGCGGCAGCACCTTCAAACTGAAGTTCGGCCACCGCGGCGGCAACCAACCGGTCAAGGACCTCCGCACCGGACAAATTTCCATCACTTCGCAAAACCACGGCTTCGCCGTCGACCCCGATTCGCTCCCACCCGAAATCGAAGTTACGCACATCAACCTCAACGACCAAACGGTCGAAGGCATGCGCCACAAAACCCATCCGGTATTCAGCGTCCAATACCACCCCGAAGCCGCCCCCGGCCCGAACGACGCATCCTATCTCTTCGAAGAATTTTCACGACTGATTGAAGATTCGAAATGACCAATCCCTGACGCATACGTTGGCGTCCATTCGCGTTCATTCGCGGTAAAAATTATAATCACCATTTCATGAATACCATTATCACCGGCCT
>CAIVXP010000187.1 GCA_903909905.1 Akkermansiaceae bacterium | reverse complement strand
TCCTGCACGCAGTTGCGTACTTGCTTTGAGGCTACCTGCTGTACGCCTTGGGAGACTGTTTCTCGGCCTATGCGCGGTAGTCCCAAATCGCTTTGGTGTTGGCGCGCGGCAAGTCATTGCCGAAGCCATTGAGGCTTGATGGACGCGTGGAGATTCAGGATGCCGGGTCGCAAATGATTGCGCCGATGCTTGCTGCGCAACCTGGCGAGCGTGTCATCGACGCGTGTTCGGGCGCGGGTGGCAAGGCCTTGCATTTGGCTGCGCTGATGGGCAACGAGGGGCGGGTGTTTGGCATGGATGTCGATGCGAAAAAACTTTCCGAACTTGAACGCCGCGCGAAACGGGCAGGAGCTTCGTGCGTGAAGGGCAAGGAGATCATCGAAACCACGCCTGTCGATTTTGCGGAGGTGGCGGATCGCTTGTTGATCGATGCGCCATGCTCGGGACTGGGGACATTGAGGCGTCAGCCTGACCTCAAGTGGCGACTCAAACCCGCGCAGTTGGACCGGGTAAGGTCGATACAGAAAGAGTTGCTTTCAAGCTACCCCGCGATGCTCAAGCCCGGTGGTCGATTGGTGTATGCCACTTGCTCGATCTTGCCATCGGAGAACCGCGCGGCAGTGGATTCGATTTTGGCAGACGACGAATACGAGCTCATCAATGAGCGGATTATCTCACCCGCTCGTGATGGATTTGATGGATTCTACGCTGCCGCGTTGATCAAGCGATGAGCGAAGTTTTCTGGCTCGCTCAGAAGCGTGCGAGGATGGCTTCGACCATGGCTTGGGTGCCGACCTTGGTTTCGCCATCGCGCCCGGTGGCGATGTCGCCGGTGCGGAATCCATCGGCGATGGTTTTTGCCACAGCGTTTTCGATCGCTTCGGCGGCTGAGTTTTCGCCGAGCGAGAAACGCAGCAGCATGGCGAGTGAGAGCACTTGGGCGATCGGGTTGGCGATGCCTTGGCCAGCGATGTCGGGGGCGGATCCGCCGGATGGTTCGTACATGCCGAAGTAAAGTCCGTTGTCGCCTTGGCGTCCGAGCGAGGCCGAGGGCAGCATGCCGAGCGAGCCGGAGATCATCGCCATTTCATCCGAGAGGATGTCGCCGAAGAGGTTTTCGGTCACCAGCACATCGAATGATCCGGGGCGGCGGATCAACTGCATCGCGGCGTTGTCGACATACATGTGCGAGAGTTGCACCTCGGGGAACTCGCGGGAAATTTCGATGACCGTTTCGCGCCACAGCACGGATGAGGCGAGCACATTGGACTTGTCGACCGAGAGCAGTTGTTTCTTGCGGCTCATTGCGGCGGTGAAGGCGACGCGGGCGATGCGCTCGATCTCGCTTTTTTTGTAAATCATCGTGTCGAGTGCGATCGGTTCACCGTTTTCTTCGTGGCGACCTTTCGGCGAGCCGAAATAGATGCCGCCGGTGAGTTCGCGCACGCAGAGGACATCGAAGCCATCGGCGATCAGTTCCTGCTTTACCGGGGATGCGTGGGTGAGTGCGGGGAGGCAAACGCCAGGGCGAAGGTTGGCGAAGAGCCCGAAGTGCTTGCGCAGTGGCAGGAGGGCGCCGCGTTCGGGCTGGATGTCGGGCGGGAGGTTTTCCCATTTCGGTCCGCCGACCGATCCGAAGAGAATCGCATTCGCTTGTTCGCAGGCCTTGAGGGTTTCGGGTGGCAAGGGGTGGCCGGTGGCATCGATCGCGGCACCGCCGACGAGGTGTTCGCTGCGCTCGACCGTGAAGCCGAATTTCGCCTCGGCGGCATCGAGGATGCGGATGGCTCCGTTCATGACTTCTGGGCCGATGCCGTCCCCTGCGAGAATGGTGATGCGGTGCTTGCGTGACATGCGCGGGAACATGGAGGGCAGTTCTGCGGCTGGCAAGCGTTGAGCTTTGATTTCCCATGTTTGAGCGCCGCTGCAACGCGATTGAGCGCCGCAGCAACGCGGGCTTGCGTCGGGCCCGATGCTGTGCATGTTAGGCGGCATGGAACCGACCACCGAAAGACTCAGGAATTTCCTGCAATATGTGGCCGTCAAGCTCATCGATGAGCCC
>CAIVXP010000186.1 GCA_903909905.1 Akkermansiaceae bacterium | reverse complement strand
GCCAAGGGCGCCAAGTTTGAAGAGATATTTAGTGGGTTTGAAAATGGTTTGCGATGCGTCGGATGCCGTCCTTGATCAAGGGCACATTGAAATTAACGAGAAAGCCCAACTGTTTGCTGGATAACTTGAGATAGGTGAGAAGCTGGGCTTGGTGGATTGGCGCGAGTTGTTCGACAGCTTTGAGTTCGATGATGATCAAATCTTCGACGAGGAGGTCGAGGCGGTAACCGACTTCGATTTCCAACCCTTCATAAATCACCGGTTGTGCTTTCTGCCTTTCAACGCTGTAGCCGCGTTTTGTGAGCTCGTGTGCCAAACAGGCTTCATAGGCGCTTTCCAAAAGGCCTGGGCCGAGATTGCTATGGACCTTGAATGCGGCATCAACCACCTCTTTCGCAATTCGATCGATTTGATTCGTTGAATTTCCCTCTTTCATGACTCTTGGCGAACTTGGCGTCTTGGCGGTTCAAATTAATCTTAAACAGCCCCAATGCTCGGCACTTCCCTTGGCTTTTTATTCGCGACAGCTTGGGCGATGGCCGCGATGTGGTCGGGGGTGTTGCCGCAGCAACCGCCGGCGAGGTTGAGCAGGCCAGCGTTGGCGAAGTCCGCCATGTAATCATGCATGTGCTTGGGCTCGAGGTCGAAGCCGGTGGGCGCGAGCGGGTTGGGCAGGCCGGCATTCGGGTAGCATGAAATGTGAGTGGTCGCGCACTTGGAAAGCTCCTCGAGGTGCGGCCGCATGAGGTCGGGCCCGAGCGAGCAGTTGAGGCCGATCGCCAGCGGATGCGTGTGGGCAAAGGCATTCCAAAAGGCCTCGACCTTTTGCGCGGAGATCATCGTTTCACCACCAAGCCCGACCGCCGCGGAAATGATCAGCGGCAGATGCAGTTTCATTTCCGCATAAACTTCCTGCACGGCCACCGCAGCGGCCTTGGCATTGAGAGAATCAAAGATCGTTTCGATCATCAGGATGTCGCAACCGCCTTCGATCAGCGCCTTGATCTGCAATTTGTACGCATCGAGCACCTGATCGAAATTCACGACGCGGAAGCCCGGGTCATTGGCATCGGGCGAGTTGGTGAGCGAAACCGTGAGCGGCCCGATCGCGCCGGCGACATAGCGCTTGCGACCGGTGTCGCTGCCAACGGCATCGGCCCACTTGCGGCAGAGCTTGGCCGACTCGAAATTCATTTCCCAGGCGAGCTCGTTGAGAAACGGATCCTCGATGATCTTCTGGAAAAATTCCGGGTCCTTGCGTCCGCCTTTTTCGCGCGGGTCTTCGACAAAAAATTCGCTCTGCGCGATGCTGGTGGCGGAGAAAGTGTTGGTCTCGCAGATGTCCGAGCCGGCTTCATAGAAACGCTTGTGGATGTCGCCGATGACATCCGGGCGGGTGAGGCTCAGAATATCGCCGTTGTTGAGCAGGTCCTTTTCATTGCCCGCATAGCGCTCGCCACGGGCATCGCTTTCGCTGAGCCCATAACTGCGGATCGTTGTGCCCATCGCTCCATCGAGTACCAAAATCCTCTCGGCCAAGGCATCGCAGAGCTCTCGCGTGGGGTCAGCTTGAATCATGCGGGAAAAATAGCCCCCAAAGCTGTGATTTCAAGTATCAAATCATCATATCTGGATATGATGATGGGTGTTGTGGGTGGGTAAAAGCTGAAACGCTGAAATTCTGAAATGCTGAAAGAAGATGAAGAAGCCGCTTCTTCGTTCTCTTCCTCCTTCCCAATAACCCTTAACCTTTAACCAATAACCAATCCCTATCCCTCAATGCGCCGGGCGCACCGGGATACCCCTCTCGGCAAAATGCCTCTTGGCCTCGCCGACCGTGTGCTTTCCGAAGTGGAAAATGCTCGCTGCAAGCACGGCATCGGCCTTGCCGGCATCGAGGACCTCGACCATGTGCTGGAGGTTTCCCGCGCCACCGCTGGCGATGACCGGGATACCGACGGCGGAGGAAACTGCGGCGGTGAGCTCGATGTCGTAGCCGGCCTGGGTGCCATCCGCGTCCATGCTGGTGAGAAGGATTTCGCCAGCGCCGCGGCGCCAGACTTCGCGAGCCCATTCGACCGCGTCGAGGCCGACGGGGGTGCGACCACCGTGGGTATAGACGCCCCATTTGCCTGGACCTTCGCGCTTGGCATCGATCGCGACGACGATGCACTGGCTGCCGAAGGCTTTGGCGCCGGCATCGATCAGGCCCGGGTTTTTCACCGCGGCGGTGTTGATGCCAACCTTGTCCGCGCCGGCGAGCAGCATTTCGCGCATGTCATCGACCGTGCGGATGCCACCGCCGACCGTGAGCGGAATGAAACAATGTTCGGCGGTGCGGCTCACGACATCGACCAT
>CAIVXP010000185.1 GCA_903909905.1 Akkermansiaceae bacterium | reverse complement strand
CCAAGCTTGTTTCTCATACCAGCAAGCCAATGACTTTGGAAAATGGTTCCAAATTCTCCCAAGGCTTCGTTGGCGAGATCGACGGCGGTTTTTTCATCATCATGCAGCAGTGGTAACATCGCCTCAGCAAGTCTCGCGAGATTCCAACGCGTGATCTCTGGCTGCTTTTCATAGGCGTAACGCCCTTGGCGATCGATCGAACTGAAAACGGTCGCGGGATCATAAACATCCATGAACGCGCAGGGCCCGTAGTCGATCGTCTCGCCCGAGAGCGCCATGTTGTCGGTGTTCATCACGCCGTGGATGAAGCCGACATGCAGCCACTTTGCCACCAGCGCGCACTGTCGATGCATGACCGCTCTGAAGAATGCGATGTGACGCGATGCATCGTCGGCAATTTCCGGGAAATGCCGCTGCCGCGTGTAATCGGCCAGGGCCCGCAGTGCCGCCGTGTCTTCGTGCGCGGCGGCCCATTGAAATGTACCGACGCGGATGTGGCTGGCGGCGACGCGCGTGAGCACCGCGCCGGGGAGTTCGTCGTTGCGAAACACCAACTCGCCAGTCAACGCGACCGCAAGACTGCGGGTCGTCGGGATGCCAAGCGCGTGCATCGCTTCGCTGATGACATACTCGCGCAGCATCGGGCCCAAGGCTGCGCGGCCATCACCGCTGCGTGAAAAAGGAGTGCGGCCGGAGCCTTTCAGTTGAATGTCAAAACGCACACCATTTGGCGCAAGATGCTCGCCCAGCAAAATCGCCCGACCATCACCTAGTCCGGTGAAGTGACCAAATTGATGACCCGCATAAGCCTGTGCGATCGGCTCGGCGCCTGCGGGGATTTGATTGCCGGCAAAAATCCCATGCGCATCCGGACGGGCGAGCATCGTCGCATCGAGCCCCAGCGAATCCGCCAGTGTGTGATTCAACATCACCAAGCTTGGCTCGCGCACCGGCACGGGACGCGTTCGAACAAAAAACAACTCCGGCAAGCGCACGTACGAGTGATCCCAGCGCCAACCTGCGTCAGCGGTCATGTCAGTGGTGGGGTGAGAGCTCACGGGAAAAAGCGATAAATGCGGAATGGGTGAAGAGGAAGAGATATTGGTAGCTGGGAGAATTCAGTTTCAACCTGGGAGCAAATTTTTTCCAGTCCGCCTTTGACGCCGGGTGGCGTGGAGCGCATCTTCGCCGCGATGGCCTTTGCCGATGTGTTTCCGCAGCTTCTCGAGCGCCCGACACCGCTGATGCGGCGCTTCGAGCGGATGCTTGCGGACGAGCGCGCTTACGGGCTTGAGGCCTTGGCGCAACAGAGCCAGCAGATCACGCGTCGGCACTTTGGCAAAACGATGCGTTTGTTTGCGCCGTTGTATCTTTCCAACGAATGCGTGAACAACTGCAGCTATTGCGGATTTTCGCGCGATGCAAAAATTTTGCGCACGACGCTGACCGTTGAGCAGGTCGTGCGCGAGGCGCGGCACTTGCATGGGCTTGGTTTTCGCAACCTGCTGCTCGTGGCTGGCGAGCATCCGAAGTTTGTTTCCGAGGGCTATTTGCAGGACTGCCTCGATGCGCTCAAGTCGTTCATTCCCACGCTCGGCATCGAGGTCGGCCCGATGGAGGACGATCAATATGCCGAGATCGTCGCGCACGGAGCGGAAGGCCTCGTGGTGTACCAGGAAACATACGACCGCGAGGTTTACCAAACGCTCCATACCGCCGGGCCGAAGAAAAATTTCGACTGGCGCCTCGATTGTCCCGAGCGCGCCTACAAGGGCGGATTTCGCCGCATCGGCATTGGCGCCTTGTTTGGTCTTGCCGATTGGAAGCTCGAAGCGATGGCCCTCTGCGCTCACCTCGAATACCTTTACAAACATTGTTGGAAGGCACAGTTCACCATCGCGTTTCCGCGCATGCGTCCCTATGCTGGAAACTACGAGTATGTGCCCGATCCGCAACGCTTGCTGCCCGACAAATCATTGGTCCGCATGATCGCCGTGTTTCGCATTCTTTTCCCGCAGGTCGGCATTGTTGTTTCCACGCGCGAGCCATCGTCGTTGCGCGACGCGCTTGCGCCGATCGGCGTGACGCACATGTCGGCCGGCGCCCGCACCGAACCCGGCGGCTACACCGGCGCTGGCAGCGATGACCTCCATCTCACGGTCAAGGGCCGCCGCGTCGAACTCGAATCACGCTCCGGCTGCGAAAAGGCCACCGAGCAATTTCAGATTCACGACACACGCAGTGCCAACGAAATTGCCGCCATGCTGAGCGCGCAAAAAATTGATCCGGTGTGGAAGGATTGGGACGAAGCGCTGCTCGCTGCGAATTGAAATTGGGCGCTCACCCGCGTTTGCGTTGCGCGCGAGTTGAGCAAAAAATTCGAAACCTATCACCGTGGCAACGCAGCCGAGTTGCTCGCGCATTTCAAAACCCACCGCCCAAGGGCGAAATCGTGCTGCTGGTGCATGAAAATTAAGAGTTATTAGTAATTCGTTATTAGGGCGGAAGAAGAGCCGCTTCTTCACAGGCAGGGACCTTTGTTCCCAAAGGTCCGCAGGGGCGAAGGTCGGGCGCTCATGTGGCTTGACATTTGTATGTGTCTGACATATTCATTTTTTTGAACATGATCAATTGGTCCGAGATCACCGGGTTCCAGTGGGATAGGGCCAATCTTACCAAAAACAGCGACAAACATGGGATCGGTTGCCCTGAGGCCGAATCCGTTTTTCTCGCCACCGATCTCCGAGTTCTTGAAGACAAACTTCATTCTTCTTCCAAAGAAATGCGCTGGCATGCATTTGGCATCTCCAGCCATGCCCGCCCGCTCAGCATCACATTCACCATCCGCGCGCATCTTATTCGCATCATCTCGGCGCGTCCCATGAATGCCCGCGAAAGAAAATCCTATGGCTACCCGAAAAACTAAAACTCCACAGGTTCCGCGCGAAGCGGCCAACAGCACCGCTCATCTCGATCTCACAAAAGCGGTCAGCGCCTCGTTTCCTCAACTCAAACTCTCGACGGAAACCATCTCGCTGCGGATGCCCGCTGCCTTGCTCGATACGATCCGCATTGAGGCCAACCGCCGCGATGTGCCGTATCAGTCATTGATCAAAATGACCCTCGCGGAGCAGTTTCGCTGCTAGGAGTTTATTTTTGGCGTGAAGGCCTTGGAAGAGCCGGTGGCCAGAAACCTCGTCTCACCAAAGGGTGGTGACCGTGCCCGAGTTGGTGATGGAACAGTCTCGGGTGAGCAAGGGGATGGCGTGGGCTTTCACAAGCTAGGCTTCCATTCGTTTTCCGGCAAGGTGGGTTCGTCGAGCCGGTCGTCCGCAAAGCGGATTCCGTCTTTGAGAATGTAGTCGCGACCTTCCGCCGCACACCACAAGCGATAGACATTACAGACATTCGGGCGAATGCCGGTCACTGGTATTTTGAGAAACCCCTGCCTCTTAGCCGCCTCGAAAAGAAGCCTTTCTTTCTGCGTCAGGCGATGGCCGATTCGACGACTTCCGATTTTCGAGCGCGTCGGCTGGCCATGGCTCAGTCGCTCCACGTCGTCTTTGTCGGGTCTTGGCATCTTTAGGACAAAATTTATCCTGTGATCCTATCTGCGTAACGATCGAAGCGATTCGAGAGGATGAGAAACGTAGGTGCCCAGAGCCCCACGAAAATTCCGAACCGCTCCGCATGCGCCAGGGACTCCTGTGTGGTGCCACCGGTGAGAAACCATATCGCGATCGAGCCAATGATCGAAGCGAAGCCGAGGACGAAACAAAGGTTACTGAGTTGTTTGAGGGTTTTAGGATTCATGATCTCTTAGCATGCGTCTAACAGATGTCATGGCAAGTTATAAATTGGAGCATTTTTAAATTTCATAGCTACGGTGATGGAATCGTAGCGGCAAAAGAGCATAGCGACATGGCGGAAGAAAAATCACCATCTCTCTCTCGCAATTTTTAACCGCCAAGCCTTTCTTTTTTCATGGTTTTGGCATGGCGGTTGAAAACCGCCGCCACTTTTTTGCGGCCACGCAATTTATAAAATGCCCTACGAAAAACTCTGCGCGTCCATGTCGAAGACGACGGTGACATCTTCGGGCAGTGAGGTCTTGGCGAGCACGGCTTGGACTTGGCGGGTGAGCGGCCTTGCCTGACGCGAGCGCAGGGTGATTTGAAAACGGTACTGACCGTGGGCGCGCACTAGTGGCGATGGCAGCACTTCGCCGAGCGTGATGCCTGAAGGCAAATCTTCCTTGAGCCGCAGGTGCAGGGTTTGCAGCGTGAACTCCGCGCGGCGTTCGTGATTTGATCTCGCTGTGAGCACCGCGCAATGGCCGAAGGGCGGGAATCCGAACTGGCGGCGGAATTCCATTTCCTGTTCGGAAAATCCATCGAAGTCGTGACGCCGCGCGAATTGGATCGATGGCGAGTGCGGCGTGAAGGTTTGCACGATCACTTCGCCTTCGAGGTCGCCGCGCCCGGCGCGTCCCGCGACTTGCGTGATGAGTTGAAAGGTACGCTCGCCCGCGCGGAAGTCGGGGATGTGCAGGCCGAGGTCGGCATTGAGAATGCCAACGAGCGTGACATTCGGAAAATGCAGGCCTTTGGCGATCATTTGCGTGCCGATGAGCACATCGATCTTGTGCGACTTGAAGGCATTGAGCGTGTCGCGCAGCGCGTGTTTGCGTCGCATCGCGTCGGCATCGATGCGTGCGATTTTTGCCGAAGGCAAAACTTTGGCGAGCACCTCTTCGACCTTCTGCGTGCCGTAGCCTTGCAGGATGATTGCCGGGTCTTTGCACTCCGGGCATTTGCGCGGACCGATCGCCTGATGCCCGCACACATGGCAGACGAGGCGCTCGTCACTGCGGTGATAGGTGAGCGCGACGGCGCAGTGCGGGCATTGGCAGACATG
>CAIVXP010000184.1 GCA_903909905.1 Akkermansiaceae bacterium | reverse complement strand
GACATCGAGGCGGTCCTTCGCGGGCTCGAATTCCGCGAGCTCTACTTCGGCAAAATTTTCGTCGCCGGGGTTGAAATCCTCACCGAGCTCAGGATTGAGGTGAAGCGGGCCTTTGCCGTCCCATTCCTCAATTTTATTACGATGAGCATAGTAGCCGAAAATACCCGGCTGGACGATCGCCTGCGGGGCACCCGATTGGCGAAACACTTCCGGTCGGTCGGCGGTGATGGCAACCAATGGGCGTGACTGGTAGCGTGCCTCGATCATCGCCGGCAATAGCTCGGCCGCGGCCGTGCCACTGGTGGTGACCACCGCGCAGGGTTTGGCGGTTTTCATCGTGCGGCCCAGCGCAAAAAAACCAGCGCTGCGTTCTTCGAAGTGCCGCCAAAGCCGCACTTTTCCGGCTGACTCGGCACGAGCGAGCGCCTCGATGAGCGTGGCATTGCGAGCACCTGCGCAGATCACAAACTCGCGTACCCCAGCATCGAGACAGCGATGGATCGTTTCAACAGCGGTCTTCCAGGTATCCACAATGATGGCTTGGTGGCGGTGGGCGTGCGATCAACCGCCGGTGCGCGGTGTACGCTTCTTCTGGGAATCCGGCATCACATTGCGCATGCCCTTGCGTTGCTTTTGCATCTCGGCTTGGCGCTCGGCCATGCGTTGCATCCATGATTTTCCAGCGCCCTTCACCGGCTTGAGCTCGGGCTCGGGCACTTTGCTCATGAGCCATGTCTGGCCGATGGAGAAAATGTTTTGGGTCGTCCAGTACAACGCGAGCGCCGATGCAAAGTTGTAACAGAAAAAGAAAAACATGAACGGCATCAGCATGATGATTTTCTGCTGCATCTTGTCGCCTGTCTTGGGCGTCATCTGAATTTGCAAGAAGCTGGTGATGGCCATCACGATTGGCAGCAGGTTGAGCGGAACACCCGCGAAATGCCAAATGGTGTCGGGCTGCGAGAGGTCGTCGACCCAGAGGAAGCCTTGTCCGCGCAACTCCACGGCGTATTGCAGCATGCGATAGAATCCGAAGAAGATCGGGATTTGAATGAGCATCGGAAGGCATCCGCCGAGGGGATTGATGCCGAATTTCCGGTAGAGCCCCATCATCTCGGTGTTGAGCTTGTTGGGGTCGTCGCCGTATTTTTCCTTCAGCTTCGCCATCTCCGGTTGGAGCTTGGCCATGCGCTTCATCGTGTGGGTCGATTTTGCGTGAAGCGGCCAAATCGCAGTGCGTACGGTGATGGTGAGGAGTATGATCGCCAGACCCCACGCCCACTTCGGTGAGATGTTGTCGATGAGGTGATGGAAGCTGTTGAGCAGCCAGTTGAGCGGGCGCGAAACCCACCAGAACCAGCCGTATTGCATCACATCGCCCCAGCCTTCGCCGAAAACGCCGTCCATTTCGCGCAGCATCGGATTGTGCTTCGGGCCGATAAAAATGCGGTAGCCGAGCGATGCGGATGATGCGGTATTGAGCTGTAGCGCAGGCAGACGGAGGCCACCATTGACCGATGTCACTGGGCGCGGATCGCTGGGCAGTGTGACTTGCGATGACCTTGCCCACATCGAAGTGAGTGCGGTTTCTTTTGGCTGGATGACGGTGGCAAAAAACTGGTTGGTCACGCCCGCAAACTGGATCGGTGTGTTGGTCGGGCTGCCGGCGATGGATTTTGAGGATGAGAACCAGCCGCCCTTGAAGCTTGATCCGTCGGTAAAATGGATCGTGTCGTTATCGCGCCAGAAATAGCCGGTTTGTTGTGGGACCTCCGCTTGATAGAGCGGCGAGGCTTCGCCGAGAAAGAGACTCCATTGGCTCAGGTTCACCGCATTGCCTGTCGGGTTTTCCATTCGCAGCTCGAGATCGATCAGGTAGGGCGCGCCCGCCTCATTGCCTTCGTTGAGCGAATAGATCTTCTTCGCGACGATGCCGGATGGAAGCGTGGCACTGTAGACCACTTTTTTGCCCTCGACCGATTCTGCGTCGATCTTGGAAAAAATCATGTTTTCCAGTGTTTCACCAGCGCCTGCAAGCGTGCCGATGCCACCGATGTGGAAGCGGTTGATCTCGACCTTGCTGGTCTTGCTGCCAACTTCGAATTCGTTTTGGAAGACTGCGGTTTTGATTCCGCCGCCGATGTTGGTGAAGACGAAGGAAACTTTGTCGTTGGCGAGCGTCACCAACTCCTCTTCGGCCGGCGGTGGTGGCGGCGTGACGATGAGACCCGCACTGCTCTCTTTTGAGGTCGGCTCGATGGCCGGCTTGGTTTTTTGCAGCGCTTCCTCACGCGCGCGGGCCTCTGCCACGGCGCGTTGGTTCTTGGATGCGTAGTGGAAATTGAGGGCCAGCAAACCGCCACAGATGGCGAGGATTACCCAAGTTTTGCGATCGTACATGTGAGGATGGAATGCGGGTTAGGGATGATTGGCTTTGGAGGGGATTGCCGGCGGCACAGGGTCATAACCGCAGCCACCCCAGGGATGACAGCGCAAAATCCGGCGAATGCCATGCCAGGATCCGATGAGCGGGCCGTGGGCTTCGACTGCCTGTAGAAAATAATGCGAGCATGATGGCGAGAAACGGCACCCGGCACCCGGGCCTGCGGCAAATTTGATCATCGGCCGCAGGGCAATTTGATAAAAACGGATGAGCCCGCGGATCAGAAATGTGGCGATGCGCGAGATCATGCGCCTGCGGATTGGTTGGGTATCAACTTGAGGCGGCGGGCTTGGTTGAGCCAATCGGCTTCGAGTTCGGCGAAGCTGGCCTTGGCGGCGCCGGGTCGTGCGATGGTGACGAGAAATCGTTTGAGCTCGCTAAAGTTTGAGGCGTGGCTTTGCACGAGGGCGCGGAAGCGGCGGCGCAGGAGATTTCGTTCGTGGGCTTTACCAGCTCGGCGACTGGTGATGAATCCGGTACGCAAGCTGTCGAGAGAGGGATCAGCAAGCGTGCTGAGGATCACGAAGCGTCCGGTTTTGGCTTGGCCTGCTTGGCGCACGCGGGCGAATTCGCCACGCTGCTTCATGCTGCATTTGCGCGGGAGTCTCATCGAAGGGCCGGAATATGAGCCCGTTGCCGTGAGGCAGTTAAGAAATTAGGATCCGTGCTGCGTCGTGTGACGCTTGAACGG
>CAIVXP010000183.1 GCA_903909905.1 Akkermansiaceae bacterium | reverse complement strand
TTGCCCGGCACGCTCATGGTGCGAGTCACGCCGCGCGTGCCCAAGGCATGGATCCGCTGCAAAGCATCAGGCATCAGCGAGGTGCGCAAAACAGGTGGCATGTTGGTTGACCAAGATGGCGTCGCCTACCAATGCCCCGAAAGTCAGATTGGATCAGCGGCGCGTCTGCCTGTGATCGATCTGCCGGATGAAGATGCCGAGAAGCCCGTCGTCGGAAAGCGTATAACGCAACCCGAGCTTAAGCGTGCCTTGGCCTTGCTTAAGGCGGCTTGTGATGTCGACGCACAAGCGACGATCTGGATTGATACGATCCGGCAAGCCAGCAAGTGGTCGCTCGAGTTGGTGACGCGCGAGGGCACAACAGCATTTTTCAGCCTTGGCAACCACTCGCGCCAGATCGAGAACCTGCGCGCAGCTCTTGCCCATGCCGGCAGCCGCGGCTATGTGATCGATACCATCAACCTCATTCCCACTCACAACATTCCCATCACGATTCGCAGCGAGACAAAACCACCGAAAGCAATCCCGGTCGTGATCGATGAAACGGCAGCTCTCAATCGCGCAGACGAAAAAAAATCCACTGCCGCCGCGATCCGCAACTGAACCTCACATTCGCCCGCACCCCCATGGCACGACGCAGCAAAATTCATGTCGGAATTGAAATCGGCACCAGCAAGACCTGCCTTGTGGTTGGTGAGGTCAAACCCGACAGTGCCATTAAAATCCTCGGCATCGGCGAGACGAAAAGTGCCGGGGTTCGAAAAGGCGAAATTTTCGATTACGCGCAAACGCGCGCCTGCCTGAGTGACGCTCTCGCCAAAGCGGAGGATGCGGCCGATGTTGAGATTGGCAGCGTTTATCTTGCCGTTACCGGCGCGCACATCCAGGGCGTGAACCACCGTGGCACTTATCGTTTGCCGGATGGCGAACCGGTCGTCGGCCCGGAGCACGTCGAGGAGGCCCGCACAATCGCCCGCGAAGTCCACATCCCGGCCGACCATGTTTACATTCACCCTATCATTCGCAACTACTGGCTCGATGGACTCGAACACTCGACTTCTCCTGTCGGGCTTTTCGGTAAAACCGTTGAGGCGGACTTTCACGTCGTCCACGGCATCGGTACCCGGATTCAAAACAGCATCAAGCTAGTGAGGGAAATGCCGCTTGAGGTTGATGACATTGTTTTCTCGCCGATTGCGACCGCGCAAATGGCCCTCAACCGCGATCAGCGTGAACGTGGCGCTTTGGTGATCGATATCGGTGGCGGCACCACCGATTATGCGCTCTACATTGGTGGTGTCATCACCGCCTCAGGTTGCATTCCGGTTGGCGGCGATCATGTCACCAACGACATCCACCTCGTCACCAATTTGCCATTTTCCAAAGCCGAGCAACTCAAGGTCACCGAAGGCGATGCATCGGGCGATCCGGCCAGATCGGTGGGCACGGCGCGACTTCACGATGATCGCGGATTCGCTGAAGTCGAGGTGAGTCGGGCGGTGCTCAACGAGACCATCCGCCAGCGACTTGAGGAAACTCTTCGCTTGGTGTTGCGGCAACTGCCTGATGGTGCCGTCGAAGCCATTGGTGCGGGCGTCTTCCTCACCGGCGGTACAAGTCTCATGCGAGGTTTTGACGAACTGGCTTATCAGGTTTTCGGCCGCGATATTTATCGGCCCGAATCGCCGGAGATCAGCGGTATTCAAGCTAGCTTCCGCGACCCGCGCTATGCGACTGCCATCGGCTTGATTCGCTATGCGTTGATCGTCGAGGCTGAGCGGGTTTCTCCGCCTGGTTTCTTTGGCCGCATTGCCCGCATGTTTTGGCCTCTCGGCAATTGAGAAAATTCCAATCATTCCCCAACCCGCACCCTCGAGCATCCATGATTTCCCACTCGCGAGCCAGCCGCCAGATTGTCGACCCCGCATCGGTCAAAGTCATCGGCATCGGTGGCGCTGGTGGTAACTTGCTCGAACGCATCGCGCTGGATGGCATGGATGCGGCGGGCCTGCTTTTGTTGCATGCCGATGCCCGCGTTTTGGCATCTTGTGTGATCCCAGAGAAAATTCATTTGGGCAAATCGCTGCTCAAAGGTTTGGGTGCGGGTGGCGATCCCGAGCTTGGCGAAAAAGCTGCGCTCGAGGTTGAGGCTGATCTGCGCCGTGCGATGAAGGGGCAGCAGGTCATTTTTGTGTGCGTGGGTTTAGGCGGCGGCACGGGTTCGGGTGCGGCGCCTGTGGCAGCCCGCATCGCGCGCGAAGAGGGAGCCTTCGTGATTGTTTTAGCGACCATGCCATTTGCCTTCGAAGGCAAACGCCGCCGCGAGCAAGCCGACGTGGCCATTCGTGAGCTCTCAGCTCTCTCGGATGCGCTCATCACCTTTGATAACAATCGCATGGGTGAATTGGTGCTCGCAAAGCAGGGGGCCCACGATGCCTTTGCCGCTTCCGACCGCATCGTTTGCGAATCGATCCGCTCGATCATTCGCATGGTCACGCGGCAGGGCCTTATCCATCTCGGCCTCGACGAACTGATGGCCGCGCTCGGCGATGGCCGTTCGCATTGCCTTTTTGGTTGTGGCACTGCTGAAGGTAAGGATCGCTCCAGCACTGTGTTGCGTCAGGCCCTCGCGAGTCCGCTTCTTGATCAAGGCACCTTACTCAAGAAGGCTGATACCGTGCTCGTTCACCTCTGCGGCGGAGAGGATCTCACTCTGCTCGAAATCGAGCTGATCATGCAGGGCTTGCAAAAATTTGTGCCCGTGGATTCCAATTTGCTTTTCGGTGCAACGGTCGATCCTGCGATGGGTCCCTCGTTAAGGCTCACCCTCATCAGTTCACTGCCCGAAGGAAGTGTCGAGTTTGCTTCCCGCGAATCATTGGCAAGCGCGCCGGCATTTGAGCCTTCCCCACCGGAGTCGCGCGAGCGTGAGGTGGAGCCAATCTTCGAGCTGGATCGCACGCCCGTGGTCACGCAACCCTCTCCGCCTGTTGAAGCAGACTTGTTTGCCGCTCGTTCAGTTGAGCTCGACCTGGCCGCAGAACCTGACCGTTTCGAATCATTCGATGCTCCCGCCGAGGAGCATCACCTGGAGCAGGAAGCGGCAGCTCCGCTCAAACCTGCAGTCTCCACCAAACCTTGGAAAAAATCCGCGGACTCACAGGCCGGGGAACAGCAAAAGGTCAAGCTGACCGTCAAGGCCTCTGGCGCTCAGAGTGAACTCTCGCTCGATTCGGTGCCGCGCGGTCGCTTCGAAGGTGAAAATCCGAATGTCTTTGAGGGTGAGGACCTCGACCTTCCTCCATTCCTGAGGAAGAAAAAATAAGCGCGTCGCTTGATTTCATTTTACCCTTCGAGACTTAAAAAAACCCGCCGAGCTCGGAGCGCGGCGGGTTTCTTGTTGTTAGAAACTATCGCAAAAAAGCGGTGTTCAGAGACCACGAAGCGTTTCTTTGACGGCTGCGAAATCGGGCAGGTCCTTTGGATGGTTTTGGATCTCGGCGTAGCGCACGGTGCCGGACTTATCGATCACGAAGGCCGATCGCTTGGCCACGCCGCCCATGATCAGGTTGGCTTCGGGCAAAAACTGATCGTAGGCCACGCCGTAGGCCTTCGCCACTGTGTGCTCGTAATCGCTCAGAAGGGGAATGGTGATGCCTTCTTTTTCTGCCCACGCGGCCTGCGCGAAGGGATTGTCGCCGGAAATTCCGAGCACTTTGGCGTCGAGCGCTTCGTATTCCTTGATGCCTGCCGAAATGTCGCAGAACTCGGTGGTGCAAACGCCGGTGAAGGCCATGGGCACAAACAGCAGAACAAGGTTTGAAGAGCCGATCAGCTCGCTAAGCTTGACCAGTTGCGGACCCTCAGGACCTTTGGTGACGAGGGTGAAATCAGGGGCTTTGTCGCCGACTTTGATGGACATGTTGGATATTTGGTTTGGGGTTGGACGAGGCGATTATGGGACAGTTTCGCCCAGCGCGCCACGGCAAATTTCAGAAGCTGTCGCGGATTTTTTCCCGTCGACAACGTGCGACTGCATGTGGGTCTCCAGCTTAATGCGCGGCCAGCCAGTTCGGGCCCGTGCCGTGTTCGACTTCGATCGGTACACCATTAGGAAGAGGCAGGGCGGTCTTCATGGCATTGAGAATCTGCGGAACAAGCTCCGCTTCCTCGTCCGGCGCGAGATCGAAGACCAATTCGTCGTGCACCTGCAGCAGCATGCGGCTTTTGTACGATGAGCCTAGTAATTGGTCGATGCGGATCATGGCGAGCTTGATCATGTCGGCGGCCGTGCCCTGGATGGGGGTGTTGATCGCCGCCCGCTCGGCATTGGAGCGGATGTTTTGGTTGCCGGAGTTGATGTCGGCAAAGTGGCGGCGGCGGCCGCTGAGGGTTTCGACAAAGCCGCGCTCGCGGGCCTCGGCGATGGTGTTTTCCATGAAGGCCTTGATGGCGGGGTATTCGCGAAAGTAGGTCTCGATGATTGATGCCGCTTCCGCGCGCGGAATGGCAAGGCGCTGCGAGAGCCCGAAGGCCGAGATGCCATAGATGATGCCGAAGTTGACCATCTTGGCGGTGCGTCGCATGTCGTTGGTGACGGCATCGTTTGTCACGCCGAAAACCTTGGCCGCGGTGATCGTGTGGATGTCGACATTGTTCTTAAAGGCCTCGATCATCGTCGCGTCGTTGGCGAGTGCGGCCATGACGCGCAGCTCGATCTGCGAGTAGTCGCAGGAAAGAAGCATGAAGCCATGACGCGGCACAAAGGCCTTGCGGACACCGCGACCTGCTTCGGAGCGGACAGGGATGTTTTGCAGGTTGGGATCGGATGAGGCGAGGCGCCCGGTGGCGGCAACGAGCTGGTGGAAATGGGTGTGA
>CAIVXP010000182.1 GCA_903909905.1 Akkermansiaceae bacterium | reverse complement strand
GGCGGACTGTAAATGCGCGGATGCGTGGTGATGCTGATGAATTCATGCACGCAGGGCCATGGGATCGCCCATGGATGGCGGCTGTTGGCGAGCTGAGCGAGCACATCGAGGGCCGCCGAATGAAAGGGCGAATCCTGCCGGTGAGCGTAAACCAGAATGTTGGTGTCGAGTGCGATCATTCGCGATCAGGATCTTTGATCGTAACTGAGTGCGCGGAGATCATCCCATGAAAGGGCCGCGGCGTTGGGGCTGAGGCCTTGACCGGACATAAGCCCGACATCGCGCGGGATGCCCTTTGATGCCGCAGGCTCGGGCCGTCTCTTGAGCCAGAGTCGCAGCGCCTGATGCACGGCAGTCCGCATGGATATGCCCTCCCGCGCCGTCCGTTTTTTGAGCGATGCCGCAAGGTCGTCGGCGAGATCGATGGTGGTTTTCATAAAAGTACGGTATGCCGTATTTAGTTTTACGGCAAGCGGTAAATATGATGGGTAGGCCATTGGCTTTTCAGAACTAGGAGCGGGGAGGATAGGTAAAAGCTGAAAGTAGAAAGCAGAAAGTTGAAATGGGGAAGAAGGGGGTCGAAGGTCTGAAAGTCGAAGGTCATAGGTCGAAGATGAAATCGCCCTACCGGTGAAAGACACAAGACTTCAAGAGGCAAGAGAAGAGGGGGAAGAAGCAGCGGGGCATAAGCGGCGCAGAACATGGAGCGGGACGCTCCTTGGACGGCCTGGAGCAAGATGCTCCAGCTACATGAAGAAGTGACTTCTTTTTTTCTCTTAACCAATTTTCAATTTCTCATGTCTTTTCCAAAAGAGTCGGCGCTGCGAGGCCGCGTCGCCCTACCGGGGGATCGAAGATGTGGGCAGGATGCCCACGCTCCTTGAGGAAGCCGCTTCTTCACCCTCTTCCACTTCAATGTTCGATGTTCAATGTTGGATGTTCGATGTTCATCTCCCCACCCCAATATCCAATCTCCCATGTCTCCTCCCCAATTCGCGTCTATGCCAGTTCATTCGCGGTTCAAAATTCTGAAAGTATCGGCGCCGCGATACCCCATCACCCCCACAAAAAAAGCCGCCCCCATTTCTGGAGGCGGCTTTGGGATTAGTAAGGCTCCGATTAAGGAGCAGGAACGGTTGCGATCGTCTTAAGGATGCGCGAAGCGATTTGATACGGATCGCCTTGCGAGTTCGGGCGACGGTCTTCGAGGTAGCCGCGATACGCGTTGTCCTTCACGAAGCTGTGAGGCACGCGAACCGATGCACCGCGGTCGGCGACACCATACGAGAACTTGTCGATCGACTGAGTCTCGTGGAGGCCGGTGAGGCGGAGGTGGTTGTCGGGACCATAAACGGCGATGTGCTCTTCGCAATGCTCGCCGAAGGCTGCCATGAGCGCTTCGAAGTAAGCCTTACCACCCTTTTCACGAAGGTAGGTGGTCGAGAAGTTGGCGTGCATTCCCGACCCGTTCCAGTCGCCGCGGATCGGCTTGCAATGGAACTCGATGTCGATGCCATACTTTTCGCAAAGGCGGATGAGAAGATAACGGGCAACCCAAACTTCGTCGGCGGCCTTCTTGGAGCCTTTTCCGAAGATCTGGAATTCCCACTGACCCTTGGCCACCTCGGCATTGATACCTTCGTGGTTGATGCCGGCATCGAGGCAAAGGTCGAGGTGCTCCTCAACGATCTGACGCGCAATGTCGCCGACATTCTTGTAGCCAACAGCTGTGTAGTACGGGCCTTGCGGGGCAGGATATCCATCGGCAGGGAAACCGAGCGGACGACCATCCTGATAGAGGAAATATTCCTGTTCGAAACCGAACCATGCACCCGGATCGTCAAGGATTGTGGCACGGGAGTTTGTCGGGTGTGGAGTGACGCCATCGGGCATCATGACCTCGCACATGACCAGCGCGCCGTTGCGACGGGTCGTGTCCGGATAAATCGCCACCGGCTTGAGCATGCAGTCGGAGCTGCGGCCCTCGGCCTGTTGGGTCGAGCTGCCGTCAAAGCCCCACATTGGAAGCTGATCGAGCTTGGGAAAGCTGTCGAAGTCCTTGATTTGGGTTTTGCTGCGAAGGTTCGGCACGGGGGTGTAACCGTCGAGCCAGATGTATTCCAGTTTGTATTTGGCCATAATATGGTCGTGTGTTGTTGTTTAGGGTGAATGGGTTGCGGCGCCGGATTTTTAGACCCGAGGCCGACTGAGAAAAGCAAAAATCATGCCAAAATTTTCAAATTTGGCGAAAATTAAGCCCTCTCCCTACGGGTTTTGCCCCCCGCCTCAGGCGACGCGGACGACAATCAGCGTTGTATCGTCGATCCCGGAATTGTCGATCGCGCGTTTGGCCAAAATTTCAACGATCTCCCAAACCGGCCTTCCCGAGGCCATGGCATCGGCGATGTGGCGCTCCCACAGCCCGTCGATGAGCCCATCCGAGCAGATCAGCAGGCAGTCACCCGGCTCAAATGGCACCGCCGCAAAATGCGGGCAAACCTGCGCGTGCCCCCCGCCGATCACTTCGTAAAGCGCCGACCGCCGCGGATGATTGCGGAACTCGATCTCGCCGATCACCCCACGCTTCCAGCTCGACCACGCCGCAGTGTGATCGACGCTCAACTGGCTGAGCTTGCCGGCCCGCGAAAGATAGATCCGCGTATCGCCCACATTCGCAAGATAGAGATTTTCCGGCGTGAACCATGTCAGCGCCAGCGTCGCCGACATGCCGCGGGTCTCATCGTTGTTGGCCGCTTGGTTGATCTGCTCGTGCACCGACTGGATCGCCTTGCGAAGGTACTCGAGACGGTCGGGAAAAAATCCGGCAGCCGCGATCTTGAAAGTTTCGGGAATGGTCTCCGCCATGCGCGTGAGCAAAAGCGATGACGCGAGATCGCCGGCATTTCCCCCACCCATGCCGTCGGAAACAGCAAACACGAGGTCATCATTTTCCAACGAGCGCGTGCCGTGCGCCGGCAAGGTCTCGGCACCTTTCGGGCTTGATGCGAAGGTGATGAGCGAATCGTCGTTGCGCTCCTTGCGCGAACCGCTGTGAGTGAGCGATGCCCACTGGACTGTCAGGGCGGCGGACACGGGGCTTGCGGGTTTGGGTTGGGCAAAATTTCCGCCAATTCGAAATCGATGATGCAAAAACATCCGAGCTTATCGGAATAAGTGATGTTGCGGGGCTCGGCGTCGAGGTGTCGCACACCATACTCGGCCTCAAGTTTCGCGAACAACTTGTCGGCCTTCTCTTTGGAAATTTGCGTCGCCGGTTTACCGCAATTGGTCGAAACAAAATACAGCTCTTCGGGGTGCTCCTCCAACACGCGCGGCACATAGGGACAACCACGCTGCTCGAGTACTTTGAGCACCTCGACCTCGGTCGCGTAGCGCTTGTCGGCATCAGTCCCGCGCAGGCGCTTGTGGACATTGCCGCCGAAATCGATCCTCACCTGGGAGCGAATGCCGTCTTTGATTGGATCAATGGCCATGAGGGATTTGAATGTGTGAAAATCGAAGACCCGTCGGAGCACTTTGTCACGCCGGAAGCGCTCCGAGCGCAAATCCCGCAGCATATTACGGCAAATCGCCGTTGCCATCACCCCCGTCGCGGGTTTATCTAAACCACATGTCCATTGCCTCCTTTGACTCCGACCTGATTTCGAAGACCCGCGAGCTTTGCTCACAGATCATCAGCGACCCCACCTACCTGAAGCTGCAAGACAAGGTCGAACGCTTCCTGAGTGACGATGCCGCACGCCTCCAATACCAGAGCGTGCACGAGCGCGGCGAGGAGCTTCACCACAAGCAACACGCCGGCATCGAGCTTGGCGCCCAGGAAATCCGCGAGTTCGAGTCCGCCCGCGAGGCACTCTTCGCCAACGAAATCGCCACCAGCTTCATCGAAGCTCAACGCGATCTCGAACAACTTCAGAAAATCATCGGCCGTTATGTCGGCAAGACCCTTGAGCTCGGCCGCGTGCCAAGTGCCGAGGACCTCGAAGAATCCTCAAGCGGTTGTTGCGGCGGCGGAGGCTGCGGCTGCTAACACTAAAGGCGCTAAAGGCGCACTCGCTAGCAGATTTTCCAACAGCTGATCGAGCGGGATGCTTACCACAGCGGTTGCCTTGTCGCTCATCGCGTAAGGCAAAACCAGCATGCCGTTGTGCACCAGGGATCCGCAGCTGTAGACGACATTCGGAACATACCCTTCCCGCTCGTTGCCATCCGGCATGATCAAGGGCTCCTTCAATCGCCCAAGGATCTTGCTCGGATCGTTGAGATCAAGCAGCGCCGCGCCAATGCAGTATTTGCGCATCGGCCCAACGCCATGCGTGATCACCAACCATCCGGCCTCCGTTTCAATCGGTGATCCGCAGTTGCCGATTTTCACCGATTCCCACATTTCCGACGGACGCATCAACAACTCGGGATTGTCCCAATGATGCGGATCGTATGAGCGGATAAGGAAAAGGTTTTCATCATCCTGGCGCGAAAGCGTCAGATACTGACCACCAATTTTTCTCGGGAAAAATGCCATGCCTTTGTTTTGCACACCATTGCCGCTCAATGTGAGGATGCGGAAATGGTGGAAATCGTGGGTCTCGATCAATTGCGGCAAAGTCGAGCGACCATTGTAGGCGGTGTAAGTCGCGTAATACATCACGCTGCCATTCTCCTCAATGAAGCGTACGAAGCGCGCGTCCTCGATCCCGTTGCTTTCGTTGGCTGATACCGGAAAGATGATCCGCTCGCTCATCAGCAGACTTAGCGGAAACTGCAGCTCATAGTTGGAATCGGCAAGCCACTTGATCCGCTCGATCGCGCGCAAAAGATCCATTGAAATGAATCTCGCCTCTTTCTTGACCGATTCGATCGAGAGCTTGAGATCAGTGAGCGTGAACAAGTCCGGCAGCGTATCCATCACTGCCGAGGCATTTTCACTCTCGGCACCCATCTCATGAAGCTTGTTGAGAAAGCGCCGCTTGTTGTAGCTCGGATCACGCAGCACATGCGGCACGGTAAGACACTTGGAAATCTCATCCACCCTCACCATCCCTTCGGCATCAATGATGCCCGAGCGGAATTCGATCGATGAAATATGCCCCTCGCCCGTCGCGCGAAGGCTCATCACAAAGCGCAAGGCCCTGGGCGGCACATCGCTCTGATCCGGATGAGGCACGATCGAGGGATTGAAGAGCGCCGCCGATTCCAAGGCATACTCGCCGGAAAACATCGCGCCGATGAGCAGCTTGCGGTCCTGCGAAAGCTTGCGCTGCGTGAACACATGCCGTTCGACCATTTGGAAATGATACAACATCACCTCCTCGATATCGAAGTGACGGGCATGAAATTCCTCGCGGATCATTTTCAACTCGGCCTCCACCTCCTTCTCGCTCAGCAACAAGGCGCGGCCAATGATGGTGGTGATGCGCGTTTTCTCGAGCGGAATGAACGGGCGAATGATCACCCGCGAGCTCTCAGGCTGCAAAATGATGTCGTGGCGACACAGGATAAGGGGCTTCATTAGGATGCGTGGATATGGGAAAGCGGCCGTTTCGCCGCGGTGATTTCAGTAGCGGCGATCAGGAACGCGAGAGTGGATTCCGCACCCTGGTTTTCGTTGGCTCGGTCGCAGTGCAGCCCGTCGCGACAACCGCCGGATGTGGCATCGTGCAGCGGGATTCCAAGTTCGTTGGCGCCAAGAAACCAATCGAAGGCACGGCTGGCCTCATCCAACCAAGTCCTTTCACCACTCGCGCGAAATGCCTCAATGCAGGCGGAGACCATCGCTTGCGCCTCAACCGGTTGCTGATCGAAAACCGCCCGCTCGCCATCGCGATGATGAAATCCATTGGTGCCGGTCGGCTGGAAATTTCCGTCATGCATCCGGTGCTGGTCACACAACCATGCCAAGCTCGAAAGCCCGATCTCCAAGGACCTCGAATCGGGAATCGCCGCTCCAGTCACGATCAAGGCCTGGCACATGCGTGCGTTTTCATAGGTCACATGCGATTCAAACCACGGCCAATCGGGCTCCGAGCACAGTTTCCAAAGGTTGAGCAATTTTTCGTTGAGCAACTCGCGAATCGCCCGGGCTTTTTGCGAGCTGTTGCGCGTCAGCTCGTACTCGTGAATCCCCAATAATGCGAATGCCCACGCCCGCGGCGAAGTGAATTGGGTCACCGCCGAAATCGAGTTTTCAAACAATTGCGCCGAAAGCTTGCGGCGGCCGCTGTCGGCGGATTGCGAGGCCCCCATGCCAACCGCCCACACCGCGCGACCATGGCTATCCTCACTGCCAAAGGGCTCGAGCCAACGCCGTTCGTGATTCATGAAGTTGCGAAAGCGCCCGGTGGATTCATCGAGTGCCGCCGCAATGAATGCGAGATAGCGAGTCGCGAGCATGTCGATCTCCGGGATCCGCATACCAGGAAAATACGCCTCGATCCGATTGCACAAAATGAAGGCACGCGCGTTGTCATCGATGCAATATCCCTCGCGGTAATTCGGCACATTGTAGATCGCATGCTGGAGAATCCCGGTGTCGTCAGTGAGACGCTTCAAATGATCGAGCTTCAAGCCGGAAAAATTTTCCGACGCCGATCCAAATTTCACGAGATCCGCAGCACCATTGGCTTCCACCAACTTTTGTTCCGCCACCTCATCGAAGATTTCCATGTACTGGGCCGCCACTTCGGACCACACGCTTGAACGGCTTTTTTCATAGGCACTTTTTCGCATCAGATCGGCACGCTCGGGCTCATCCAGCAAACCGCACACCCCATCGGCAATCGCGCTTGAATTTTGAAATGGCACCAACACACCAAGGTCTTCACCCAGCAGTTCGCGCGCATGCCAGTACGGTGTCGAAACAATCGCCCGACCCGCCCCAAACACATGCGCCAAAGTGCCCGAAGTGACCTGCGTTTCATTGAGGTACGGCGTCAGATACACATCGGTGGCACCGATGAAGCGCGCCAACTCATCCGCCGTCACAAAACGGTTTTCAAATGCCAAATGGTCGGCCACCCCAAGTCCGTATGCCAAGTCCTCAAGACCATCGCGATACGCTTCTCCTTCGCTCTCGATCAGGTTCGGATGTGTTGCACCAAGAATGATGTAAAGCACCTCAGGATGCCTGCGGATGATTTCGGGCATGGCGCGGATCGCATGTTCAATGCCTTTTCCCGGGCCAAGCAATCCGTAGGTCAGAAGCACCGAGCGCCCTTGCAATCCAAGCTCATCCTTGAACGGATCGCTCGTCCCAAATGGCACATCAGGAATGCCATGCGGTACGATGTCGATCATCCGATCCTTCACACCGTGATTGACGGATAAAATCTCAGCCGCTTTGTCCGCCATCACGACAAGCCGCGAGCTTCGCTCAATGATCGCATCCATCACCCGCCGCTGGTGCGCATCGGGCTCGGGCAATACGGTGTGAAGCGTTGTCACCACGGGCATCTCCACCGCATCGAGAAATTCCAGCAAATGGGATCCGGCCGGCCCTCCATAGATACCGAACTCATGCTGCACGCACAGAATGTCGGCGCCTTGCTCATTCAGGCGCTGCGCTGCGGCCACGTAGGATTCCGGATTATGCTGATCGATCTCAATTCGCACTCGTGACGGATAGCGATAAGCGTTTTGATGATCATTCACCGCCACCACCGAGCATTCCGGCGATGATGATTGGGAGGCAACCGCCTCGCAGAGATGATGAGTAAATGTTGCGATTCCGCACATTCGGGGCACATAGTCACCAAGAAATGCGATGCAACGTGACCGGGGGGAGTAGTTCACGCGCCGACATCGTAGCAGTGAATTTGCGAAATGCAAAAATTCAGCGACGATTGATTGGTTCATACGCTAACGCGTAGGAGCGATCAATGTCGTCGACGCGCGAACCGACTCGAGTGCCGACTTCAATTCCTCAGGCCAGTCGAGCGCCTCGACGGCTTTGGCATCCTTCCATGCCGGATCGGATTCAACGAGATTTGTATAATAAGCCGAGGCATCTTCCTTCGCGCCGCATTGCAGCGCCGCAACCGCAAGCATGGCCGTGGCATTTTCGATCTTCTCCGCACGATACCCGATCTGCTGCCCCGCCAACAAAAATCGATAAGCCCGCTCACCATGGTCCGTCAGCAATGCGATCCACCCGGCACGCAAGGCAAAATCTGCATCATTCGGAAACCGATGCATGCCGGTGGCCAGAATCTCAATAGCCTGCCGCGCATCGGAATTTTCAAACGCGGTGTAGGCAGCCTCGGCATAGTCGCCGGACTCATGGGTCGCGACAGGAAATTCGGTGATCAGCAATAGCCAGCGATCGTGCGCCTTATGATAATCGCCGAGTGCCGTGTAGGCCATCGCCTCGGCACGTAGACACGGCTCAGGTGGATGACCCAAATTACGTGCCCGCGTGGCAAGCGTGAGGGCGGTCTGCGCATGGTCCTTGAATTTGCAAAATACAAATGCGGCATCAATGCAGGCTTTGGCATAACGCGTGCGACCCACGGCGCGCATGGTTTCCTGATCTTCAAAGCGCTCAGCCAATTCCTGCAACTGCTCGGCGGATGGCTCGGGTGGCAATTTCAACGAGTCAATTTCCTTGGTCACACACTCGCGCATGGCGTGAAATACTTGAGAAAAGTCCGCTTGTTCCCAGCCATGCCAGTCTTCAGCAAGGCGGATTGATTTGTAATCGGGAAACGGCTCAGGCCACGAGGCGATTGCATCGACGTTGCGCTGCTGAAGCCATGCCATCCTAGAACGCGCGATTCTCTGCAAGATCGGAGGCATGTCGGAAAAGTGTCGCAGGCACGCCTCGATGAGCGAGGCATCCGTCGACGCCAACGCAAACTGCAAATGTTTCGCCGCAGCCGCACCGTTTGGGCCCGCAACCTCAATTGACGCAACAATTTTCGGCATATCACCCGACGCAAACAAATCGGCAATTTCTGCTCCATCGCCTGCGGCCTCCGGATCAGCCTCGGCAAGCCGCGAATCCAACATCGCCACCGAAAGCTCGTCGCTTCGACGGAATTCCAAAGCCTCCAGTACTTCACGAAATTTCGTAAAATCCACCTCCGGGAAAACGGCGGCAAGCAGATCGAAATCACATTCACGCGTCGCTGCAATCCGTTGTGCGGCATCATGCCTCACCATCTCGCCTGACTGCGAATCAAGCTCCAATCCGGTCAGGGCCAGAGCAATTTTTTTCAATGAAGCAAGTGCTGCTAGATCCAACACACGTACATCAGTCGCCCCCTCGTGAGTTTTTGACGAAAACCCCACAAGGCGGAAAAAATCAATGTCCCCATGTTCATTGGCCACGATCATGTGCTTGTCCGATTGTTGCGCCGCGCTGATGCGCACCTCACTTCGTATCGGCCCCACATGCGCGCTTTCCAAGCACATGCCATCACCTTTCACCCGCGGCGGATCAGGATCGGGCAGCAAACTCGCATGCTTCGGCCCTGTTGATTCCTTTGCATCTTCCCAAAAGCACGGCTCAAGCGGCACCACCGGCATCACCCAATGCGAACCATCGGAATGCGTAACCCTGCAATTCTTGCGATCAAGCTGCGCAAGCAATGGCTGCCGCCCGGCTTCGTCCATCACTTTTTCGCTGCGTAAGATCTCGCCGGATTTTGCATCACGCAAATGCCAAACCAGCTTTCGAGGATCAGCCTCATCAAGCGCCGGATGTGCCAACAGCAATCCATCCGATGAAAAAGCAATGGCCGACGACGGTGTCATGCTGGTGGAAAGTGCGCCGATGTCGCAAACCGGCTCGAGCGATCGCGCGTCGCACAACAATGCTCGCCCTTGCCGCTCGACAACCATCCACTGCCCGCTCGGATCGAGCACCATGCCGCGCACCGCGCCATCTTTCAGCGGAAAAAGCACCGCTTCGACCGTGAGCGTTTCGGAATTCCACCTCGAGATCGTGTTCCATTCGTCCGATGCAGCCACCCACAGGGAATCGGGATCGCGAAATAGCAAATGATCCACTTTGCGCCCGACATGAATTCGATGCTCAGGCATCGCCCATGCTCGCTCAATTAAAACCGCCGCAACCTGCGCGCGAGCTTTTACCGATCCGGCATGAGCCTCTAGCGAGGAAACCGCGTGCAGCAAGGCATGATCCGTCAAACCTGCATCAAGCTCCCTCATCGCCAACGCAAGGCGCGCTTCGGCCAGGCTTTGCCGCAAGGGCAACTCGGCACTCTCGCGAATCGCCGCCTCATCAAGGACTTCGCCTTTTTCCACCTCCACCTCGCGCTTCTCGGGCTTGCAGCCTGCAAACATCGACACGCACATGGCCGCGATCAGCAGACCAGGCACAACCATCATTCGCTCAAGATGCATGTTCATGAAACAAAGCCGCGATCGGGGCCGTGCGTCTGTGGGTTTTGGGAACGCTGAAAAAAATCAATATTTTCCACTGCTCTCGAGCAGCGTGCGGAGTTGTTTTTGAAACTCCATGACGTCCGGTTGCGACGGACGGTAGCCCGCAGTATCGGGATCAAGCCCGGGGCGGCCCGATTGGTCGAGCATCCAGATCGCCGTCTCACCATCAGAGAACTCGACCTTGCCGCTGACCAAGGCCCCGGGCAGCGCGAGCGTGTCCATCGTCACGCTCACCATGCCGGTCGGCGTCGGCGCAGGTTTTTCCTCAATCTTCGGCTCTTCGACCACTGCCTCGACAAGGTTGATGCCAAGATCCAGCACCAAAAACCTTGTGTCCATGTAAGTGAGCGAAATGTCGAATTCCTCCTTCACGCGGCGCTGGAGGTCGTACATCGACGCCCCCTCCGCGGCCCATTGGTGAAGCGATGCAATTTGTTCGTTAGAAAGTTGTTTGCTACTAAACATGATGGCTTAGAGACGATAAATGTGAAACAGCCGACATCAAGAACGGATCCGGGCAACGACGGAAAACAGTCACGTCAGGAAGATACACGGGTAGCGATTGCCGCGAGCGATGCCTCGATGAGAATGTTGAGCTCAGGTTCGGCACCTGCCTTCATCGCTTGGAGTGCCTGTCTGCCGTCAACTCCACCGACCTTTCCCAATATTCGGACCATCGACCTGCGCTTGCCTTCGTCTTTGGTGTTAAGGTGCGCCAAGATTGGCGCCTCGGCTGCAGACCCGACGTCCGCGTAGAGAGACTCCCAAGCCGTTGGGTTCTTCTCCCACAGTTTGTCCAGAATTCCAACCACTTCGGTGATGCCTTCTTTCACCACCAGAGCAATCATCTCCTTGGGTACTTCAAGATCCTTCGATGAAAGCTCGGCCGCCTCCTTTAAAGCAACCTCACCGGCACGCCCGGGTTGCTCCGACCAAACCGCAAGCGCCGAACAGACATCCGCCTTGAAACTGATCTGCTCGCCGATAAGGAGCTCCATCAGCCTGTTTGTGATATCGGTGCGCAAGACTTTTGGCGACGAATCCATCAAGCGTTTGACCGCCTTCTCCACTCGCTTGAGGTCAATCGACTGCAGTTCACTCAAATTGAGCACATAATAATCCGGATCCGCTTTGTTGGAAAGTTTCTCAATCGACATCTCCAAGAAGTTGCTGTTGCGCACCTTGATTTCGATGATCGGAATCGCGGCATGAACCTGCACGATATCACCCAATGGCGCGCAGACCTTCGCAAAATCGTCGATCGACATGTTGATGCCTGTCACAACCATCAGGAAGTTGCCCGATCCGCGTGGGTAATAGTGGGATTGGGGATCTGCGCCGGTGGTCCTAAGGATGTAATCACGAATGAGGAATCGGTGCTGTTCTTGAAGCTCTCTCAACCAAAGACCGACTGCAACTCGGGTGGACCCTTCAGCCTTCAATCTTGCGATTTCCTCTTCAAGCGGTTCAGTGCCAATGCGGTTTCTCAGTGCCACTAAATCGGGCGCTTCATCCTTCATCTTGGGAGCCTCCGTTGCGGCAGTAACTTTCACGCGCGGCACACCTTCACCCAAGGGAGTCGCCCCCCCCCTTAGGAACAGCGGGAGGGATATCAACCCGACAGTGCACAACAAGCCGGCACCCAAAACCCTGAGGCGAAAACGCGGATTAGCATACAACAGAAGCACTGTTCCCAGTAGACCAGCAAAGCCCGCCATCACGAGGCGGTTGAGCGTCACCATCCCGTCAAGCACGCCACCACGCGAGGAACCAAAAACCAACAATGATGCTATGAAAAGCATCATTCCTGCACCAATTAAGCCCGCGATGATTCTCTGAGGAGGGGACGGCTCAAAAAACAAAGTATCCGGCGTGTTGTCATAGCGAATCGTAACAAACGACTTAGGATTGCTATCGCTGGCCAGCGGTATGCGTTGGAAAAAATCCATGCCACGCTGTCTATCGCCGGGGTAAAACTTTTTTCCGCGGATAATGACATTCTCGGTGATCCGAAACCGGTTTTCACAAGCGCCACATTCTACCGATCGACCCACGAGATCTTCACCAACCCGAAACCTCTGACCGCAGGAGGGGCAACGGATCAGGATCGGTAGCTCGGGTGAACTATTGGATGAGGGGGTCAACAGCTATATACGGTAGATTTAAAATTTCGGATTGCAACCCAAACCATGATGCCCGCCGCTCACTGCGGAACATGGTCTTGGCAATATTCCCGCCCATCTGGCCCCACCCTAAACTCAAGGCCTGGGTCACTCAAATCAGTCCGCTGGCAAATCTCACAATTGTGAAAGACCTCAACTTCCGGCTTTCGACGGAATGGGGCTACAGGCGCCCCGAGCCCGCCACCGCGTATTCGCAACAGCGCCGGGAGGCCGGCAAAAAAGAGATAACCCGAATAACCGAGCAAAAGAAATGGCAGCATCCTCCAGTCGCGCAATACCGCCAGAAGCCATACCCCAACATTGAGCCATGCCAAAAATCGAACCTGCACCGGCAGGATGAAAAACAACAGAAACTCAACCTTCGGAAACAGGGTCGCAAATGCAAAAAACGCAGCGCCATAAATCAAGGTGCCCGACTCTGGCATCAATGAGGGAAACAAAAAATTGGCAAGGATCAGCCCGAGAAACCCGGTCAAGTGAAACAGCGTCGTGCGAAACACCCCCCACGCCTCCTCCAGCGCGTCACTCATCATGAACGCCACCATGATGAAAAACAAAGTCGCCAAAATTCCAAACACCCCCGACCCGATCGAACCTGAAGAGGCAATCAAAAACGACACCGCCCGCCAAACCTCCCCCGCCATGATCCGGCCAAGGTCAA
Organism: Akkermansiaceae bacterium; assembly: GCA_903909905.1. Taxonomy (GTDB): domain Bacteria; phylum Verrucomicrobiota; class Verrucomicrobiia; order Verrucomicrobiales; family Akkermansiaceae; genus Luteolibacter. Next base: position 2,144 of record CAIVXP010000182.1, on the reverse strand, counting down.
ACTCCAGCAATTTCCCCAAATCCGGCCGGAACCACTGCAGCACATAAACCATGCCATGGAAAATCGCATAATACCGCAGCAAGCCCGGAAATGCCAGCCACCCAAAGCGTTTTTCCAAACGGTCCAAAAAAGTCATGAGGAAGAAACATCAACGCCCCAACCAAAGATGGCAAGAACGGCCTTGGAAATCAGGAGACGAGAGGATTTTTTAATCAGCGCTCCAATCTTTCCATTCCATACTGGCCAAGCGGCACCAACAAATCCCCGTCCGCCGCCAATTCAGCCCTGTCGGCATACACGTTCCATGTCGGGAATTGCCAGGTCTGGATTTCGTTGGAACCAGATTTGATAGCAAGGATCGAAGTGCCACCTGAACCGACGATGATCCCGTTGACCACTTTCAAGGAATAGGGATTCCAGCCGACATCCAGACTTTCTTCAGCGACAAATGAGCCACCGTTACCCAACGAGCTGCGAAGAAGGCTGTTGCCGGATGAAACATAAACGCGCCTGCCATCCACCGCGCAGGGTGCGTATTGGGGAGTGCTGAGCGTGCTCACAAGGAACGCATCATAGCCATCGGAGGCGCTGACCTGAAGTTCACCGATATCCTTGCGGACGCTGAAGGCGAGAAAGCCATTTTTATCGAGTTCTGAAACAGCAAGCAATTCCCCCGGCAGATCAATCAGCGAACGCATGACCGGATCACCGGAAACAGGCACATCAATGACTTGCATACTCTGATAAGCGCCACTGTTCTGAAGCCATATTTTGGTCGCAGGATTGTAGGAATGGGAGACTCCCGTGACCACCAATCCGTTCGCAGCCTCGGATGCTCCATTCAGCCTTGAACCCTCCGAGGCAAAATCGACCGCCTTGCCTGCGCTCGGCGCGGATGGGTCGCTGACATCAAAAACGATCAATTGAGGTTTCGTATCGGATATCCAATAGGGCTTAACGCTCGCCATTTTCGGAGAAGTCGTGGCCTTGATCGTGGTACCATCGGTGTTGAGGGCCACTGCCACTGGCTCTACTATCACATAATCTCCGTACCAGTAGCGGTAGGAATATCCAGGATTCATGAAAATGGTAGGTCGATTTTCACGCGGCCACAGAAAACGCGTCGACGACAGTTGACTGCCGGAATTTCCCGATGGCACGGAAACCGATCCGACATGAGTCATGGTCGGAAGATTGGAGACATCGTAGATATCGAGAACGAGTTCGTTAGAGCCGCTTGATGCCCACCCTGGGATGCGGTAATAACCCCATGACCAGTTATTGGAAAGGTCACGAAGTACATAAAGATTGTTTCCACGGCGCTCGGCGATCTTCACCCGCCCCGCTCCCAAATCAACCTCGGCTAAAATCGCTTCGGTGTTGTCATTCGGTGAAATGCGGGCGGTGGCATGATCTTCGGAATACCAATTCAAATTTCCATCCTCGATCTGGATCAGGTGGTTGCCCACTTCGAGACAACGATCGACAGGCCAAGCGAGCGAAACCTCGGAAAGAATCGATGGAGCATCACGATCCGCGATATCAGCGGCGATCAATTCCCTTTGTGAAATTGAAACAAGCGCATCACCCACCATTGCGGAGCGACGAGCTTCAAACTCGTGGGCAATCACTCCTCTTGCCGCAAGGACACCATTCGCCGCATCCAAATCCAAAAGCTGAACAGCCGACTTCCACTTGCCATCGGCGGGATCAGGCGATGAAACGGGGATCATTACCAGACCTGCATCAGGCAGGACTTTGACAGCTTTTTCATCCCAAACCGCCTCGCTGTAAGAATACGAATGGCCGAGATTGAGCCTCTTCACCAGTCCCGGATTGGCGGGATCGGTGACATCAAACAACGAGGCCGCCACGCTACCCGATTCCAAACCGACCGAGAAAAGATAATTGCCAACGGGCTGGAGATAGGTCGAGAAACCCGGAACTTCCAAATGCCCGGAAACGGTGGGATTGGCCGGATCCTTCAGATCCACCACCCACAAAGGATCGGTCTGAAGGAAGGTCACGACATAGACCCGGTCACCGGCAAATCGGGTGGCGTAAAGGTTTTCGCCTTTTGCCAACTCAAGCACGCCAAGGCGATCTTCGACAACCGCCGGGCGAATCACCCCGGGATCCCAAGC